>NZ_JADEXF010000334.1 GCF_015207245.1 Nostoc cf. edaphicum LEGE 07299 | reverse complement strand
ACAGAGCCTGCACTAAAGAAAATGCAAAACTATTAATTTGTTCCTCTAAAGAAATGGATTGTGATTCAGTCAAAACGGCAATTCTTTTACCTAGTAAGTCAATGAGTTGTTGGTCAATTATTTTCAGCTTTTCTGGAAGCATAAGACTTTTCAAATATATGATTAATTTGTTTGCCGTCTTAAAGAGCGATGTCTAAGGGCAAGCTACGCTTAACTGAATATCGCTAAATCTGGGCGTAACTGTGCAGCACCGTGCAAATAGATCGGGCGTAATGCATTCTGAGGTATAGGGGTATTGAAGTGAATTAAGACTCGAATACAGCATTTAAGGCTACTGTTTACCTGCATTTGCTGCACATCCAACAGAGGAACTTGCTCCCACCCCGGACGACGACGCGCCACCGCCGCGGGAAATATTGCATCTAAGTCAGGAGTGGCGGAAAAAGTGACACTAACAATTTCGGCAGGATCTAGCGGATTGTTGACTTCTAAGGCATTCAATAACTCATCCACAGCCTCTGCGATCGCTTGTGGTGAGTTGTGACTAACTGTAGTTGCACCCCGAAGTCCCCGCACCCGCCATTCTCCGAGTGCCGCTGACATCTTAGTTTGTTGATATGTATGTGTAAGCAATGTGAACTTATCCATATTGATTTGACCTTTAAGTACTTAATTTTGGTCTACGACGAAAGATAAACCCAGCGCTTACTACCAACAATGCAGGTAATAATGCAGGTTCAGGAACCTTCTCAATTCGGGTTTGGACAGTTCCTGTATACAGCAAGTTACCTATTGAATTAGGAAAGTCCACATTTGGATAGACATCAAGGATTGCAGTACTTGGGACTGTTGTTCGTAGAGCAGTAGATCCCTCAAATGAACCCTTTGGGTAATGAAAATAGTTCACCAAAGCAAACTCAGACGCTGGCTGTCGTTGAGGAGCGCGTACCTCCCAAAGAAAATCGTCGGTTTCAGGTGCTGTAATACCATCTTCAAGACGGGGTAAAAAAACAATCGGATTACCAACAGTTCCTTGGAAAACTCCCTTCTCACCTAAGTCAAATTTATAATCATATCCCCCGTCAAAATATGTGGTAGCGTTCGGTGAATTCGGAGTTCCTATAGTAGTATCATCGTAAGTAAAATAACCGTTCACTCCCTCACCCTCGAAGCTGAATTTATATAATGCTTGAGCAGAATCTACGTTTAATGTTACTGACACGAGTAATGCTGCTGCGCTTGAAATAGCAGAAAGCGATAACTTATTTAATAGAACCATTTTTATTACCTTTCTAAAAGATTGATTGCCAAAATAGTTACTGAAACTAACCCAAAAAGTCTTATAGTGGAAACTGTTAGCGTTAATAAGTTTTCGCCATTTCATAAATTCGGTTTTAGAAAAGCTCACATATTAAGAGCCGAATATACCTCTGAAACTGATGGCATAAAACCGAACAAACTAACAGAAAAAGACCTAAATATACTCGGATGACTCAGTGTAATTAATCCTGTGCAGATAATAATTGTCGGCGCTGACGACGGAAGATAAACCAAGCACCCACTCCCAGTAATGCAGACACAGATGCAGGTTCAGGAATTTGCTCGATTTTTGTTTTAACAGTTCCTTCAAAGGTGTAGTCTCCCGTCGCATTAGGAAAGTCCCAGTATGGGTAAACTCTGAGCCTAGCGGTATCAAGTACGCTCGTTCGTAAGGCAACAGAATTTGAAAAGCTTCCTTCTGGGTAACTAAAGCGAATTGATAAACCGTATTGCTGCCCACGAGCAGCCGGAGGAACGTAAAGAATAAAGTCATCAGCGCCACCATCGTAGCCCAAATTACCGGCACGCCCAAGATAAACAATATTTCTGGCCTCATCATGTATATCTTGCTGCGATCCTTTTGTTCCCTGAGCCAGAATATTCCCTGCATTAACAAAATACTTTTCTACTGAGCCATCATACTCAGCAAGAGGAAAGTTCGGCCCAAGAGGTTCTATCTTATTAGCTGAATCATCATAAATGAAGTAACCATTTGCTCCTTCACCCTCGAAAGTAAATTTAAAAAGAGCAGCTTCGGCTGGATTTATGCCAACCATTTCTAAAACTAAAAATGCTGCGACGCTGATAGCAGAAGCCATCGAGAATTTCTTCAACAAAGCCATTTTAGTTATCTCGCAATATAGCGATACTTGAATACTAGGAATTTCATTGTTTGGTAAGCGATGCCTACGGCGGGCTACGCCTACGCGGTTCATAAAATACCATCTGTATGTACATAATCCTGATATTGTGAGGGGAATAGCAATACAGTTTTATGCACAATCTCAGATTGATATACGGCTACAATCCTAGTGACGGATCAGAATTCTATCCTCTTGTTGAGAAAGGCTGACTGAGGGAGCAGGAGCAGGGCCTAGCGCGACATCGCCCCAACGCATCACACAACCACCAGCATTAGATGACGAACCCATTGTATATACGAGAACTAGATCGTTTTCACGAATTTTACCTGCGTGGGCGGCGTGATAGAGATTAGCAACGGGAAAAGTTGGCCCAATGTTGGCATATAGAGGATTGATATTGATTGTAAGCTCTGGCTCAATACCTAGAGCGCGGATGCAAACTCGTGAATACCAAGCACTGGGTGTATTAAAAACAAAAAAGTTGATTTGATCTAAGGTGAGTCCAGCATCAGCGATCGCACCGTGGCAACATAGACGAATAAACTTCACCGTTGTCTCGTTAAACATCTTACTTGCACCCTTGCCGCCTCGGATGAACATTTTGACGTTGCCATGCTCATCGGTGGTGAATTCATTATAGAAGGCTCCACAGGTAGCAGCAGTATTGGCAATTTTCGTACCGAGAATACCTTGGTTTGGTTTCAACTTGCCAACTACAAAGGCTCCAGCACCATCGCCTGATAAAAACGCCAGAGTATCATTTTCGTCGGTATAGCGTGAGTAGGTAGTTGAAACAACCACTAACACATTGCGATACTGTCCTGTTTGCACCAAAGAACAGGCTGTCTGAAGCGAAACTAAAGCTGAAGTGCAAGTTGATTCTACATTCCACGCCGCACCTTGTAGTCCTAGTTTCCCAGCGAGAAAGGCAGCATTCCCAGGTGTGATTTGCTCTGGAAACAGTGAAGTAACGAGCATCAGATCGATGTCTTCAGGAGATAGCTTTGCGGCTTCGAGAGCATCGATAGCAGCGCGATATTCTAATGAAAGGGAAGTCTCATCAGCAGCTAACACTCTTCGCTCCACAGTACCACGGAAGGGGTCTGACATATATGGTGCTACCTCTTGCGACCAGATATCATCGTCACTATCAACTGTGGCATTATCGGGTACAAAAAGTTTCGCCAGGGTTTTTTGTTCAGCCTCAGCAACCATCTTGGGGAAATTCTTTCTGTAGTAATCATTTGTGCGGATGATGCTAGGAAAGTTAACTGAGACTGCGCGAATACCTACTGGTTCTAATGTTGTCATGACAAATCTCCTTTTGATTTTGTTTTTGGTGTTACACAAAATAATGAAAAAACGAAAACGAACCGCAAAGGACGCTAAGGACGCAAAGAAATAAGAGTTTTAGAGAGTTGTTGCGTATGTTGTGTTGGTATGATTAGATGCACAGATTTAGGAACGCCCTGTTTTGGCTTCTATGGCTCCTTGGTTAATCAAACTTTGAATGCGACCTCCAATAGGTGCGGGTCGGGTTGGGTCAATCTTCACATCAACAATGAATGGAACAGTAGAAGTAAGTGCTTTTTTTATGGCTGCTTCCAAGTCAGACTCGGTATTAACACAGATGCCGTCAGCTCCCATAGCTCTAGCGATCGCAGCAAAATTAGTACTCGGTATCTCCGTATCTATCGGGACGTTGCTACTTAACCCCTGCAAGGCCATTCCTTGGGCGCACATATTGTAGCGTCCATCGTTGAGGACAATCCAGACAGCTGGAACCTCGAATTTCACTGCTGTGCTAACTTCGTTGTTCATGAGCATTGCTCCATCCCCAACAATCGCCACGGCTTTACCTTTTCGCCCTAGTGCTGTGCCAACTACCCCAGTGGCAGCATGACCCATAGACCCAAAACCAGTACTAATCCGGTAACGATTTGGTTGGTTAAATCGCAGTAAATTAGTTGCCCAAGCAAAGGAGTTACCCGCCTCAGCTAAGATTGAAGCATCACTGCCCTCAATAATCAGCCGTTGAATTGCATCCATCAGAGCTTCGGGTCGCACTAAGCCATTTGGGCGCTGAGTATTTGTGTAGACTTCAGGACGCGGTAGTGAGGAAGTGGGAAACCAATTAAGACGCTCTGGAAGGTGTTTTAATAAAGCTTTGAGGAATTCTTTGATTTCCGAGTGAACAGCGAGAGTCTCTACTGATGGATAAGCCACTCCTGGAACTTGCGGATCGATATCAACATGGACGAACCCATTAACAGGAATCATTGCTGGACTCCAGAATGAAGTCGGCTCACCAAGGCGCGTTCCCAACACTAGTATGCGCTGCGGCCTTTGTTCCTGCATATATTTCAGGACAGATAAATGCCCACTAAAGCCTGTGACACCGATAAACTGGGGATGATGTTCTGGAAAAATGCCTTTGGCGCGAGGTGATGTCATTACCGCCGCCCCAGTTTTTTCTGCCAACTGGCGGATTTCCTCTGCGGCGTGTCGCGCCCCGAAACCAACCCAGATAGCAAAGGATTCTGCTGATAACAGCTTTACACATTCAGCGATCGCTTCTTCACTCGCAGTTGGTACAGATTGAGAAAACGCTGGTTGAGGTAACTGTACTTTTAATGGTGTCGTCTGTATTGGGGTGGGAACACTAATATGGGCTACAAAGCTGCCTGGTTGTGCTAAACCTTGGGCAAGTCTGCGAGAAATTTCTGGCAATTGATCTCCAGACTCTAATATGGTTGCGTAATTGAATAGTGGGCCTGAAGTAAAAATTCCTGAGAAAGGCATTGTGTGGGCGCTGGTTTCTTGACAAGCTCCCCGACCGCGATTTCCAGTTGAGGTTGCAGCCGACAAGAAAATTACCTTTGCTCCTTCCCCGCGGGCAGCAAAAAGCCCAGTCAGAGCATTAGTGATACCAGGGCCTGTAGTAGTGAATACCACGACGGGGCGATCGCTGGCAAAATAAGCCTCGGTAGCAGCAAAGGCTGCACCTGATTCATGGCGAAAGTGAAGCAATTCGATGCTGCTACGGTTTAATGTTGCCCATAATGGCCCAATACCGCCTCCTGAAACAC
>NZ_JADEXF010000333.1 GCF_015207245.1 Nostoc cf. edaphicum LEGE 07299 | reverse complement strand
GGCTATGACCTGCCATTACTAACCCGCTAGCAGTATTTTGCACAAATATGTTATCTAAAATTGCGGGTTTGGCAGTACCAGTGGTAAACACACCTTCCCGCCCACAGTTACTCAGAGTATTGTTACTTAAAGTAGGTGCAGCCGATTCAATCCAGATACCAGTACCTCTGGCTGAGGGATTGGTGACAGTTACACCTAAAAGACTGGCATTATCTACCAAGAGTAGCGTAATATTTTGTATACCAAAACTGGGACTTTGATACTCACCACTCCCGGAAATTACAATTCCTGCACCTTTGTTAGCTTCATTACCCACCACTGTCACCCCTCCAGAGAGGAGCAGTGGAAACACCTCACCACTAGCGGCGTTGTAAGTCCCGGACTCCAGATGAATTATCGTCGGGATTTTGGTTACTTTTAAAGCACGGGTGAGGCTTCTAAATGGACTCAACCGTGAACCAGTATTGCTATCATTCCCTGTCATAGGGTTGACATAGAGTGTGACGACGAGGGTAGAGTTCACCATTGATAGTTGAGAGTCAATTGTTTTAATTATGACAATCGTAAATAACACTACTTGTAGCAAACTTTTTCAGGGTAACTGAAAGTTTAGGGTTCAAAACCCTTCATTTGGATGCTATGCATTATAAACATCTTTCTTAACAGAAAGTTTGACAAAAGAAAGCAGTTATGTAGTGGAGTAGAGAGGTAAAAAATCATGATTGACTCTAGAAAATAGCTGACTAAAATCAACAAAGACGCAAAAAATATCATTTTCTCATGATTGAGAGTAGATGAAAGTCTAATGATCACAAATACAAGAGTGAAAAGATTAAACAAACTGACTCAAGAATGGGATGATAATGAACGATTGAGAGACTGACAAACTTCCCAACCTTGAACGAGATCATGTAATCGAGTCAAGCCACGCCAGAGAACTTTCACGCCAGGAGAGCCATCACCTTTACGACCTAAAAACCCACCAAGTCGAGCAATCCAATTCACAACATCAGCCAGATTAGGTGGTGCTTTGTAAGGATAAAGTTGGTGATGTAAGGTGGCATAGAGGACTTGCCACTCGTGCGGTTCTAGAACCTGTTCACAACTAGCATCAGGTTGACAACGAGCTAAATAAGTGAGCCACAATAAACGCCAAGCAACGATGCTATAGGTGGCCAAAGCCATCTCGCTCCTGTGGGCGGTTTCGAGCTGTAACTTCTCAATTCCACAACCACTTTTTAAAATATAATGATAACGTTCAATCAACCAGCGATAACTGTACCATTGCACATACTGCAAGACATCTTGAAGACTGCTAATTTCTAAGGTAGTTAATAGTAACCAACTAATTGGCTCAATCTCTGGTGTCGGGTCAACTTCTGTGACTAAAATTGCCTGTAATGTTATGGGAGCTAGTTGTTCAGTTTTGGGGCGATTTTGTGGTGGTGCAATGGTAATTGTGCAATAACGCAGAGTTAGGGTAGCAGTTCTGGCTGGTCGAGTGGGATTGCGTTTGACCGTCAGCATCGTTGTCCCAACTGGCTCAACAGACTCCAATGTTGACCATAAATGCTCTTCACTCTCAGCCAAACAGCGATTTTGTGTGGCGCGAATCAGAAAATCTGAACCAGGACGACGCGGACAACCAAATAAGTCATAAATATCGGCTTCTCTGTCAGCAATTGTCACTACTTGCACTGTCGCAGGAATGATTGATTCGGTGGTTTTCAACCCATCCAACCATCTTTGGCTTTCTTTTTGCGTGGTCGATTTTTGTTTTCTGTGTTCGGCTTTTCCTAATTCTTCTTCCTTTCTTGACCACACTTGTTGCTCAATGATACCTAATGGTATTCCCTGTGCTGAGGCTGTGAAGACTGAGTGGACTTTTAATCCTTGGGCATATTTACTATCGAGATATCCTTTTCCCGACAAGGCTTTGTGACTGGTGTAGTTCAGTTCTGTAGTGTCTTGTATTGCCAACACTACCTCATGCTTGGTGATTCGCTCTACTGTCGCATCAATATGTCCCTGCCTAATCATCGATGGTTTGATGTATGGTGAATCCCAAAAATCATAGGTGGCTTTTGTTTGCGCCCATGTCCCACTCGCTTGTGGAATACTCGATTCTGGTTTGGCACTTAAATTTTCCACTATTTTCATCAACCGTTTGGTTCTTCTGCTGTCACCTAATTCTGTCCTTTCTAGCTCTTGTGTAATCCATTGTTCCATTGCTGACTTTGATCTGCTGTTGTCCCTTTTTTTACCAAAACCATATTTTTTCTCTTCTGTCAATTTCTCTGTTAAGAAAGATGTTTATAATGCATAGCTCTGGGAGAGGGGGGTGATTCAAGGATTTTTGCAAGAGGTCTAATGCAAGCCGACGCATTAACAATACAAGCCGATGTATTAACAATGCAGCCGCCGCATTAACAATGCAAGCCGCCGCATTAACAATGCAAGCCGACGCATTAACAATGCAAGCCGACGCATTAACAATGCAAGCCGCCGCATTAACAATGCAAGCCAATGCATTAACAGTGCAAGCCGCCGCATTAACAATGCAAGCCAATGCATTAGCATTGTAGGGTATGGTCAAATTTAATTTGCGATGAATTAATGAAATACTGTACTAAGTGTTGACGTTCGGTCTTAAACCCTTAAATCTACTAGAAAAATTGCGATTTTTCTATGGTTTATTGAAACATACAAATTAAAGTAATATAGCAACGGTGGTATCAGTGCATCCAAATGATACCGTAATTTTGTCTAGATATAGAATTCTATCGCCTAGCTGACGGTAGATTATTTCTAAAAGGAGTTTGCTGCAATGTCCACAACACCAACTACTCGATTAATTTTAGAAACTTTACTCCCCCATCTCAAAGTAGCAGCAGCCTATGCCCATTTTCTACAACCAAAAATTGCTGCACTTCCTGCCAAAGAACAAGGAAACAACTTTTTTAGTGCCGCCCTTACTGACGCAGATGTCGCTATTCAAAATTTAGTAGAAGTAGTATTACTAGGAACTTTCCCAGATATTCGCTTTTATGGTGAAGAATATGAAAGTTCTAACAACACCAAGTATTTTCGCGCTACCGAACTCGGTTCAGAAGGTGATTACTTAGTAACACTTGATCCGATTGATGGCACGAAGTTTTATATGGATGGACATTCTAATTACCAAATTATTCTCAGTATTCTAAATGCGGATGACTTTGAAGCAGTAATTGCGATTTCTCCTGCCCAAAACATTTATTTTTACGCCCTTCGAGGCGAAGGTGCTTTTAAAGGGACGCTGGAGATGAACTTAGAAGCCTGTGCCCCGTTAGATATAACATCCGCCAAACCTTCTATTTTATTAGGATGGGGAATGAATTCCATCGCACATTTATTAAAAGATCGATATAAAGTCATTGATATAGCGGCTGATTACTCTAGTGATATTCAAATTCCCAATCTTAATGGTATTCTCAGTGGCGACTTGAGTGGGGCAGTTATCAAATCGGGCAAATTTCTTGATAGTGCTGCACTCGCTTTTATTGCAAAAGAGGCTGGCTGGATTGTAACTACTCTGGACGGTTCGACTTTACCGCCACTGCATACTTGTCAAAACTATAGTATGCCTGGATTGCTCGTAACTGCTTCAAAATCTGTTCATCAAGACTTATTAGAAGCGATGCAAAGCTTTAGGAGTGCTGAGTTATGAGTGCTGAGTTATGAGTGCTGAGTGCTGAGTTATGAGTAATGAGTGCTGAGTTATGAGTAGTAGTTGTGAATCTTCCTACTCTAAGCTGGAGAACTCACTACTGGGAACTGAATTGGATACCGTTTTCCACAAATCATATTTTTTGGCTAAATGAAAATCTGTATTGTTGGCGCGGGTGCGATTGGTGGATATTTAGGGGCGAAATTGGCATTGGCAGGTGAAGCGGTGACATTAATCGCGCGTGGTTTTCATTTGGAGGCAATTCAAAAAAAGGGGCTGAAGTTGCTTATGGCAGATGGTTATAGCCAAATTGCTACTCCATTTCTGGCAACTAGCGATATTCAAGAAGCGGGGACACAGGATGTAGTAATTTTAACTGTGAAGGCTCACAGTGTTCCCGCGATCGCACCTTTTCTCCCTGCACTCTACAATCTACATACTATGGTGGTGACAGCCCAAAATGGCGTTCCTTGGTGGTACTTTCGCAAGCATGGCGGTGTAGCGTTTAATCCCATCAGTGCCTTAACTGGTGCGACTCTAGAGGATATTTGCCGCTATCCCCTCACCCGCGAACTAGCGCGACAAATGATGACAGAAACTCAAGCGATCGCAGAAAATTTAGGTATCAAGTTTGGCATCACTTTGGAACAGCGAATTAATGGCGCAGAAAATGTTGGTTCCCATAAAACTTCAATGCTACAAGATATTGAAGCCGGACGCGCTACGGAGATAGATGCTATTGTTGGCGCGGTGGCAGAATTGGGAAAACTTACTCAAATTCCCACACCTTATATTGATGCTATTTATGCCAGCGTCAAGCTACTGGAGGCAACAAAAGTGAGAATTTGACGAACCACAGAGACGCAGAGAACAGAGAGAGATGATAAATAGAGAGGATTTTTGCGTTAGTTGTGGGATTTTTTTATTTGGAATTCTCTTAAGGTGCGGAATGTAAATTATAGAATTATCAAGTTCATGAAGAAAAAGAAAGTATGGCTATTAACAATACTGGTTGTAGCGGTAGTAGGAATTAGCATTATTACAGGACATAATAATCCTCTAAAAGCTGCTTCACCTTTAGGGAAAGACACGCTAACGATGATTACTTCGCCAGATTATCCCCCTTATGAGTTTTATGATACGAAAGGAGGCGATCGCCAAATCGTTGGCTTTGATATAGATATTGCCAAAACCCTGGCTGAAAAACTAGGGTTTAAACTTCAAATAATGGAATCCGATTTTAATGGATTAATCCCTGCACTTCAAGCAAATCGCGCTGATTTTGTCATGGCTGGGATGACTCCGACTCCAGAACGTCAGAAAAATATTGATTTTTCAATTATTTATTACGAAGCCAAAGATACCATTGTCGCTCCCAAAGGTAGCAATCTGAAACAGGCTCAAGACTTATCAGGAAAAAAGCTTGGGGTACAACTAGGAACCATACAAGAACAAAATGCTCAGAAAATTGCTAAAAAAGTTGCGGGTATTCAGCTAAAGCAACTCAACAGAGTGCCGGAAGTAGTTCAAGAAATCAAATCTGGGCGAATTGATGCAGCAATTGTTG
>NZ_JADEXF010000332.1 GCF_015207245.1 Nostoc cf. edaphicum LEGE 07299 | reverse complement strand
CGGCAAACACTTGACGAGCATCTATGGAATCATGATTGGGATATTCTATTTTTTGCCGGACATAGCATTAGTCTTACTGACGGAGAGATTGGGGAGATTTGCATCAATCAAACAGAAATTTTAACAATTTCGCAGTTAAAAAATGGACTTAAGGCAGCAATTAAACGCGGTTTGAAACTGGCAATTTTTAATTCTTGTGACGGAATTGGTTTAGGACGAAATTTAACGGATTTAAACATTCCCCAAATGATTGTAATGCGGGAAGGAGTGCCAGATTTAATAGCACAGGAATTTTTAAAAAACTTTCTTACTGCCTTTGCAGATAACAAACCATTTTACTTGGCTGTGCGAGAAGCACGAGAAAGACTTCAAGGACTGGAAAATGAATTTCCTTGTGCTAGTTGGTTGCCAGTTATCTATCAAAATCCCACAACTGTTCCTACAACGTGGCAAGAACTGTGCGGTAATTTTGCTGATACTAAATTTGTAGGTGAAGTTTCGACAAAAGGCAAAATTGCAACACTAAAATTCAAACTTTGGACTGTACTAATTAGTACTTTGATTGTGGCTATTTCAACATTAGGTTTGAGATACTTGGGAATCTTTGAGAAAATCGAACTGCAAAGTTTCGATCAAATGCTACGGTTGCGACCTCAAGAAGAGCCAGATCCAAGGTTAATAATTGTAGAAATTACTGAAAAAAATATTCAATCACGACAAGAGATGACCAAAGGACTGAAATCCATTTCGGATAGTACGTTAGCTAAATTGCTTAACAAAATACAAAAGTCTCAACCGCGAGTTATTGGACTGGATATTTATAGAGACTTGGCCGATCCTCCAAAGAAATCAAATCCAATACAACTTCCGACTGAACTTAATAAAGATAATGTTGTTGTTGTCTGCAAAAGCCGCGATCGTAAATATGACCCACAAGGTGTTAAACCTCCGAAAGACGTACCTGTAGAACGTCAGGGTTTTACTGATGCAATTCAAGACCCAGATGGTATCGTCCGTCGCCAAATTTTGATGATGGCACAAGAGCCTTCTTCAACTTGTACAACGCCTTATTCGCTCTCGTTGCAATTAGTTACTCGTTACTTATCTTATGAAAATATTAAACCTAAATTTAATGAAGATTATGTACAGTTTGGCTCTAAAGTATTTAAACGCTTAAAATTTAGTCGCAGTGGTGCTTATCAACAAGGAGTTGATTTAGGCGGAAATCAAATACTTATCAATTACCGTAATACAGATTATCAGAGAGTTTCTCTTGATGAGGTATTGAGTGATAAATTCGATCGTAAATCAATGAAAGATAAGGTAGTGATCGTTGGCGTGACAGCTAATACAGTCAGCGATACTTGGTCAACT
The DNA here is from genome assembly GCF_015207245.1 of Nostoc cf. edaphicum LEGE 07299. Lineage (GTDB taxonomy): Bacteria > Cyanobacteriota > Cyanobacteriia > Cyanobacteriales > Nostocaceae > Nostoc > Nostoc edaphicum_B. The sequence continues at coordinate 3,899 of NZ_JADEXF010000332.1, read as the reverse complement.
CTCTACAGTACTGCACAGCAAGATTACCAAGAAATACCAGGGATATTTATACAAGCACAAATGGTTAGCCAAGTTTTGAGTGCAGTTTTAGACCAACGTCCAATTCTTTGGGTTTTGCCTTACTGGGGTGATATTCTCTGGATATGCGGTTGGTCTGTAGTTGGGAGTCTGATTATTTGGCGGGTGCGATCGCTCTCACATCAGAGATGCGCCATCTTTGTAACAGTTGTTATATTATATGGAGTTTGTGCGATCGCTCTTTTAAAACAAGGGTTATGGTTGCCATTTATTCCTTCTGCCTTTGCCGTGGTTGCAAGCGGTGTTGTTGTAGTGTTGATTCAACGCCGTCAGGAAGTTTTCCCGATTTCACAACCCTTAGTTGAATAAGATTTTCCTTTATCACTGAAAAATAACGTCAATTTGGCGATTGACGATCTCAAAAATCCGTCATTAATTTTGCTTTGCGGAGCACAAATTGCAGTACAGTTTCTTCGCGGGTAATAATATCAACTCTGCCATCCATACCCAATTGAATTTGACATTTCTTTGTACTGCGACCTAAAGCAAGTTTCTCTGGTTCAATTGTGACTTCGTAAAAAGCACCTACAGCAGTTGCTTTTGGGGTAGAGTTCGTATCAGCATCAGCATCGTTTTTTTGCGACCTAACAGCATCCGGGGAAATCGCTTTGACAACGCCATTAAGAGTACCATAATCAGGATAAGGACAAGCACTAACTCGCATTTGCACCTTTTGACCGACTTTTATCTTACCTTTTTCCTCAGAACCGACAGCTGCTTTGATAACTAAAGGTGCATGACTAGGAACAATTTGGACAACTTCCTCCCCAGCCCGGAGAGTTTGACCGGGGTTTCTCAAATTTAGCTTGGAAATAATCCCGTCTGCTGTAGCGGTAATAGTAGTTTGCTTCAGGTCAATTTCAGCTTGCTTGAATTCGCTAGTATCGCGCTCTAATTGTTTTTCCGTTTCAATTTTCTGTTTGAGAAGTACTTGAAGTTCTCTTTCTAAGGATGCTTTATTCACTTCCCCAGAGGCTTTTTCTTGAGCAATGCGTTCAGTCGCCATTGCTACCTCTGCATTGCTGGGATTGAGAGCTGCTTGAGCGCGATCGCGTTTAGCAATAGCCGCTAAAACAGCTTGTTTTAACCGCTCATTTGTTTTTTCTTGGGCTTTATAAGTTGCTTTTTGTGCCTGTACAGCTTGTTCCTGCTGTTTCACAGCCAGCTGTACTTCTTCTAGTTGGTCGCGGGATAATGCCCCTTGTTTAGCGGCACTTTCATATCGGTTCTGCTTTGATCTCGCTGCTCCTAAAGCCGCCTCAGTCGCGTGGAGATTAGCTAATGCTGATTGTAACTGTGCTTGCCCTGCATATAATTCTTCTTGGGCCATTTTGATGTTGGCTTCTGCTTCTTGAAGTTCAGTGATACTGGTAATTTTTTTGTCTTGATGATCGCGATCGCGTCCCTGCAATTCCGCTTTAGCAGAGGCGATAGTCCGATTAGTGCGATCGCTTTCAGCTCGAATTTGACTATTTATTGCATTTATTTGCGGAACAGTTTGAATTAGTTGTAACCTAGCTTGTTGAATATTGGTTTGCAACTGGTTTTTTTTAGTTTGCAGTCGAGAATCATCAATAGTGGCAATTTTATCTCCTTTTTGCAGCGTTTGATTTTCTTTGACGTAAATCTGCATTACCTGTCCTTCTGTCGCCGCCTGTACAATTGGCAATTCACCCGCAGGACGAATAACCGCTTGCCCTTTGACCGTAACTTTATATTTAACCACCGCAGCCACAGGAATAGCTAACGCCAAGGCAAACACGATAAATAGTCCGCCAAATGTAGTCCAACGATTAATTGGTGGGAGAAACTCGTTGTCTTGAACTAAGGGTAAAAAATTTGTTTGAGGGTTACTAATCATAAGTGCTGAGTAGATATAAAATACCCAATAACCATTAACTAATTACGAAGAACTAAAGAAGATTTAAACCCATTATTAGAAGGAGAAACCTCATCAATAAAGCTTAAATGCTCTCCAGGAATATGACGTAATTCTTCTGGAGTTCCTTGATTTTTTATATGTCCATTTTCAAGCAAAACAATCCAATCAGCCCGTTTGATAACTTGAGGGCGGTGGCTAATCATAATTGTAGTTTTGCCTTGACGGTGAGCAAGTAATCTATCCAAAACTTGGGTTTCACTTACTGGATCAAGAGCGCCTGTAGATTCATCTAGAATTAATATAGGTGGGTCAGTCACAATTGCTCTAGCTATAGCTAATCTCTGCCTTTGTCCGCCAGAAAGATTTGCACCAAATTCGCCTAAAACAGTTTGATATTTATCGGGTAATTTACTAATAAATTCATCTGCACCAGCAATTTGACAAGCTTTGACTATCTCTTCAAAACTAATGTTGGGATAACTGAAGTGAAAATTTTCCACAATCGAACGACTCCAAAAATGAGGTTCTTGAGGAACTAATACTACTTGCTGTCGCAAACATTCTAAAGATAAGTCTTGCTGGTTGTATATGCCATAACGAATGTTACCAGATTGGACTTGATATAAGCCAGTAATTAATTTGCCAAGGGAACTTTTACCACAGCCAGATTGACCGATTAAGGCTATTACTTGACCACCAGGGATAGTTAAAGAAAAATTTTCTAAAAGGTCAGTTCTACCAGCATGATGAAAGTTAACTTGAGAACAAGTAATATCTGCGTTCCCAGGAATTTCTGCCCAAGGTTTTTTAAAGTCATTTTCATCTTCTGGGGTAGAATCTATCACTTCTGTCAAGCGTTGAACGACAATTTGAGCAGTGATAAATTGATCGATTAGCCCGACTACTGACGCTAAAAACCCAAGAAAGCTGCCACTCATACCACTGTACGCCAGCAGTTGACCGATGGATAATGTCTGATTAATCACCAAGCTAGAACCTAACCAGAGTATGCCAATACTCGTCAATTTGGAAAGAATACTCGTGACTGTGCTGCTGTAAAGTCCCAACTTCATCGTAGTCCAGCCTAAGTTTGCAATGCGACCAAAATTTGTCTGATACTCTTGCCAAGCTTGCGGAGTCGCTTGGGTGGTTTTGAGAACTTGAACACCGCGAAAGGTTTCAACTAAAAAGCCCTGATTTTCCGTACCTTTAACGATGAGGCTGCGGGTTTTCTGGCGTAAGGCGGGAAGAAAAAGCAGGTTGACTCCTGTGACAATGATAAAAGCGGCGACGGAAGCGAGAGTAAGTTCCCAACTATAGAAAAGCATGAAACCCAAGGAAACCAGAGCCACAAAAAATTGACTGGGTAAACCAAGAACGATTTGAGAAACTAGATTATTGATAGTATGAACATCAGCAATCCGACTAACGACTTCTCCACTGCGACGTGCTTCAAAATATGATAGGGGTAAGCGCAACAGTTTTCTGCCGTATTCTAGAATTAGCCCGTATTGCAACCGTTGACCAAAATGACCAATCAGGTGAGATTGTACCAAACCAATGGCATTTTGAATTAGGTTCATGGCAATGACGCCAATTGCCACTGTTGTTAGCAGTTGGGTATCTCCCCGCACTAGCACGTCATCGGTGAGGAGTTGCATCATTAAAGGGGAAGCCAGGGACAATAGCCCGATCGCAAAGTTAATGGCGATCGCCTGAATCAGAAGGTTACGATAGGGTAATATCCGGGCAATGAAGCGTCCAAAACCGCCTATTTTATCTTCTGATTGCTCATAGAAGCGGCTGTCATCTGGCATCAACAGCAGCATTACACCATCACTCCAACCCGCCATTAACTCTTTTAAGCTGAGATAACGGATACCAAATGCGGGGTCAGAGATCGCATATTTTTTCCCTTTTAGCCCGTATAGTACTACCC
>NZ_JADEXF010000331.1 GCF_015207245.1 Nostoc cf. edaphicum LEGE 07299 | reverse complement strand
GTCCAGATACAGCATTACAGCAATAATTTGATTGGCAATTTCATCATCAATATCTCGCCCCAAGAATATAATCCGTTCCCGGTAAAGGCGATCGTAAATGCTAATCCAATCTGTATATTGTCCTCCGGGCATCCGGTAAGGAACTTTAGGAACGCCTATAGGCATAATTTACTCCGTTTTTAATAATTTGCGGATGGTAGGAGAGTTAGGAATAACTCATAACTCCTGTACAGACGCGATTAATCGCGTCTCTACTCAGCACTCAGCACTCAGCACTCAGCACTCAGCACTCAGCACTCAGCACTCACTAGAGGACACTGGCAGGAAGTGGGGGATTTGCGAGTTCTTCTTTCTCGAAAACTCGGTCAATTAAACCGTATTCCTTCGCTTCGTAAGGTGTCAGATATAACAGACGATCCATGTCTTTAGTAATTTTTTCTGGGGGCTGTCCAGTAGTTTGATGCAAGATATCAACTAACGCCCCTTTATTTACCAAAACTTCCCTAGCGCGAATTTGAATATCCGTTGCTTGACCTTGGGCGTAGCTCTTAGGCTGATGCAGGATAATCGAGGAGTGAGGCAAACTAGCACGGCAACCTTTCGTACCAGCACTGAGAAGCATCGCTGACATACCCATCGCGGAACCGACGCAGATGGTATGGATAGGAGGCTTGATATATTTCATGGTGTCATAGATGGCGAAGGCTTCGGTTTCAAAGCCAATGGGTTCGCCACTGTAACCGGAAGTGCCGGTGGAGTTGATATAGATTTTAATCGGTTTTTCGGGGTCGTCGGATTGCAAAAACAGCAATTCGGCCACGATTAATTCCGTGACAGCAGGCACCAGAGGCATCCCAATATAGACAATTCGCTCCTTCAATAAGAGGGAAGGTAAATCTGGCGGTGGTGTCCGGTAAAAGTTATCGCCGTAATATGGGGCTTGAACAGCCTTAATTGGGGAAATGTCCATAGCAACTGATCGCCTGAAACTATGCCGTTAACTGTAATACATCCTAGCGCGATGCCACCCTTCCTCAAGGTGCGGATTTCTCCCTAATGCTGAAGGTGGCTTCGCATCTGCCAATGCTTGGCTTCTAAGATATTCTGATTATATTAGTGTATTTATGTTGGATAAGTTTTCCGTAGAGCTAAAGTAGTGCTTTGAAGTTATTTTTTAATATGTATATCCTGAATAGGGACTCTGAGTTATGAAGGTTAATTTGCAGCCTGCCTTGAATGATGGTAATTTGGACGCAAATCAACTGAACAGTCAACGTCAGTTGGGAATTTCGATTTCGGCGATCGCAGAGACTCAAGATCGCCATGTACCTTTGAATTTATGCTTAATTCTTGATCATAGTGGTTCGATGAATGGGCGATCGCTAGAAACGGTCAAAAAAGCCGCGAATCGTCTGGTAGATAGACTCAACCCTGGCGATCGCCTCAGTGTGGTAGTTTTCGATCACCGTGCCAAAGTCTTAGTACCCAGTCAAAGTGTCGAAAATCCAGAGAAAATCAAACAGCAAATCAATCGCCTAGCCGCCGATGGTGGAACTGCGATTGATGAAGGGTTGCGTTTGGGCATTGAGGAGTTGGCGAAGGGCAAAAAAGATACTGTTTCCCAAGCCTTTTTGTTAACTGATGGGGAAAATGAACACGGTGATAACAATCGCTGTTTGAAATTTGCCCAATTGGCTGCTAGCTATAATTTGACTTTGAATACTTTGGGATTTGGTGACAACTGGAACCAAGATGTTTTAGAAAAAATTGCCGATGCTGGCTTAGGTACTTTATCTTATATTCAAAAACCCGAACAGGCTGTGGAAGAGTTTAATCGCCTGTTCAGCCGTATTCAAACTGTGGGATTGACTAATGCTTATCTGTTATTCTCCCTGATGCCCTATGTCAGACTAGCAGAACTCAAACCTATTGCCCAAGTTTCTCCAGACACAATCGAGTTACCACTGCAACAAGAAGCTGATGGACGCTTCGCTGTGCGGTTGGGAGATTTAATGAAAGATGCAGAACGGGTAATCTTAGCTAATATTTATTTGGGACAATTGCCAACAGGTGAACAAGCGATCGCTAATGTGCAAGTTCGCTACGATGATCCAGCCGCCAACAAGGTAGGTTTAGTTACACCAAATATCCCCGTTTATGCCCATGTAGTGAAAAACTACCAAGCAGACCCGAATCCCCAGGTGCAACAGTCAATTTTAGCATTAGCGAAGTATCGTCAAACCCAGCTAGCCGAGACGAAATTACAACAGGGCGATCGCAGTGGTGCAGCGACGATGTTACAAACGGCTGCGAAAACTGCTTTGCAAATGGGAGATACTGGGGCGGCGACGGTGTTGCAAACTTCTGCCACCCAGCTACAATCTGGTGGAGATTTATCTGAAAGCGATCGCAAGAAAACCAGAATTGTCTCCAAAACAGTTTTGCAAGATACCCCTCCGCAATGAAAGTTAAATTGCTCTCGGCGTTAAATGACAATAATGTTGATGTGGCTCAAACAAGTAGCCAACGTCAACTAGCAATAACGATTTTTGCGATTGCTGGTGAGTCCGATCGAAATCTACCACTCAATCTCTGCTTGATTTTGGATAAAAGTGGTTCCATGCATGGACACCCAATTAAAACGGTGATCCAGGCTGTGGAAGGATTAATCGATCGGTTGAAAGTAGGCGATCGCATTTCAGTTGTGGCTTTTTCCGGTTCTGCGGAAGTCATTATCCCCAACCAAGTCATCCAAGACCCCGAAAGCATCAAATCTCAAATAAAAAGCAAACTGACTGCTAGCGGCGGCACTGCGATCGCTGAAGGTTTGGAACTGGGAATTACAGAACTGATGAAGGGCACAAGAGGCGCTGTTTCCCAGGCGTTTCTGCTGACGGATGGACATGGTGAAAGTGGTTTGCGGATTTGGAAATGGGATATTGGGCGAGATGACAACAAACGTTGTCTTCAACTCGCGCAAAAGGCTGCCAAGCTGAACCTAACTATCAATACTTTCGGATTTGGTAATAGCTGGAATCAGGATTTGCTAGAAAAAATTGCCGATGTCGGTGGTGGGACTCTAGCCCATATTGAACGTCCTGAACAAGCTGTGGATCAATTTAGCCGATTGTTTGGGCGGATTCAATCTATTGGGTTAACTAATGCCTACTTACTATTATCTCTAGTGCCCAATGTCCGACTAGCAGAATTGAAACCCATTGCCCAAGTTGCCCCAGACACAATCGAGTTACCAGTGGAACCCGAAGCTGATGGTAGCTTTGCTGTCCGTTTGGGAGATTTGATGCAAGATGTAGAACGGGTAGTTTTGGCGAACATTTATCTGGGACAATTGCCAGAAGGTAAACAAGCGATCGGGCATTTGCAAATCCGTTATGATGACCCATTGGTTAACGAAGAAGGTTTACTTTCGCCCTTGATGCCAGTGTATGCAGATGTAGTGCGAGCCTATCAACCGACATCCAATCCGCAGGTACAACAATCTATTTTAGCATTAGCGAAGTATCGCCAAACCCAGTTAGCCGAGGCGAAATTGCAACAAGGCGATCGCACTGGTGCAGCAACGATGTTGCAAACGGCTGCTAAAACTGCTTTACAAATAGGTGATAAAGGGGCGGCGACAGTGTTGCAAACTTCTGCTACTCGCTTGCAAGCTGGAGAAGAACTTTCCGAAGCAGACCTCAAGAAAACTAGGATTGTATCAAAGACCGTTTTACAGGAATAGATATTGCAATGGACTTGTTGTGTCGTAACCGCCACCGACTGCCTTAGTATTTATCAAGCAGAAATGATTCGCCCTGAAGATACAGATGAACGTGTTCTTTGACGATATACGGCACGGTTTCCGAAATCCACTTATGCTCTTGTGGATTATTTACATGAAAAGAAAGTACTTCAATCAGCGCCATGATAAAGAAACCTTCTGTAATCTGTAAGTAATGTTCAGGTAGCTTATGAATAGCTTGATAGCCTTCAAAAAAGGAAGGTCTGACAGTAGGAAGTAAATATTGAAGCGAACTTGCAATATCGTAAAGATAGTATCCAAAGCCACAGCGAGCAAAATCGATTGGACGGAATTCCTCGTTGTGCAATAAATAGTTGCCCTCATGAAGATCAGCGTGAATCAGTCCCCAGATATTTTGTGTCTGACCCAGTGTTTCTATCATTCCTTGAACTTGACAAGCCGCCACTTCGAGGGTCTTGTAATCTTCTGCTGAAATCAATTCTTGTAATACTGCTGGATAAAGTGCCGAAAGTGCTGCTTGCAGCCGATTCTGATCATAGACTGGGCGAACAAAGTTTTCTGGCAGTTGCCACTGACTACTATGCTGATGCAATCTAGCTTGCAACAAACCGAGTTGGTAAGCTTGTTCTGGAGTTCGTTCTCCGTTGAGGTTGTTGCCATCAATCCAATGCAGCAGTGAGCAATAAAACATTTCTCCGGTCTCATCTACAACTTGAGTGAGCCATCTATCTTGTAGATTTTTTACTGGCTCCTGCACAACAATCTCTGTGTCATGACGCAAGGCAGTAAGCCACAAAAGTTCTGACTCAATCACCTGTGGTCTTTGCCATACATCGCCTTGTAACTTAGATATTGGTTGATGAATACGGAGAAGAAATTTTTCCGCTTGTGTTTTTATACAGTAGGTTACACTTCCACTATGACCTAAAAAATAACGCTCTCCTTGAGCCATATCATATTGTGCAAAGGCAGCTTTCGCTATGTAGTCATAGATGTTATCCTGCATTTTTCCTATAACATCTTGGTTGGTATACATACTTTAATCTTAAGTCCTACCAATCAGTTTGCGATTGCGCCCTTACAGATCACCTAAGCGGCACAACTAGTTATTGGAATTGTTCTAGATATCCACCTTATTAACTAATCGCAAGCTTTCGGCTCAACTATATACCAAAATCAATGCGCGAATTACTTAAATAAACAAGCAAACTGGGGTTTGAGAAAGTAAAAGCTCTTTTTACTTGCGGAAAACACCAAAATGAGAAAGCAAACTGGGGTTTGAGAAAGTAAAAGCTCTTTTTGCTTGCGGAAAACACCAAAATGAGAAAGCAAACTGGGGTTTGAGAAAGTAAAAGCTCTTTTTGCTTGCGGAAAACACCAAAATGAGAAAGCAAACTGGGGTTTGAGAAAGTAAAATGCCATTTTGAGTAAGCAATATGCCTTTTTGCTTATTAAATATGAAGTTTTGAGAAAGTAATATACCTTTTTGCTGATTAAATATGAATTTTAGT
>NZ_JADEXF010000330.1 GCF_015207245.1 Nostoc cf. edaphicum LEGE 07299 | reverse complement strand
ACTATATTTTATGAATAAAAGAATTCAACGGCTAGAAGATGGTTTATTAGTAATGCTTTATGACGATGACTTAGATTCGCCAGGAGATGAGTTGATCGTTCCTTCTGATAATATCTCCCAAGATGAGCATTACCCCGAATATGCTCATCTCAAACCTGGTGAAAGCATAATAATTAAGAAAATTCCTATCAAACCCACATCAGGTTTTTATTATCCAAGTGGATATGAAGATTTAGATGAATTTCTCAATAGCGATCCTGGGGCAATTGATAGACTAGGTGATGGAAGTTCAACTACTCGTGGTTGGCGACCACCTGAACCAGATGAATCTTGGTAAAACTTACCTTAAGAGGCACGCATTAATAAGTTACCTTTTTGAATAACTAAAAGCCTTGATTATCATTTTTTTGATCAGCCAGGTAAGTTATTTCACTGCAAATCCTTAAGCTCGATTTACCAAACTTTTTATGCTGATAACATTTTTGAATAAGCTGTTGCCACAGGTAAATAAACTGTGAAGATACTGCCTTTCCCTACAGTCGATGAAACAGAGATATCCCCTTGATGAGCTTCAACAATTTGACGGGACAAATATAATCCTAAACCGTTCCCCCGACGTTGATGCTTGCCCTGTCGAAAGCGATCAAATAAGAGTAATTGTTCTTCTGGATTCATGCCAATACCTGTATCCTCTACTTCAATCGTTACCCCTTGAACAGTGGAATTGAGGCGAACTTCTACTGACCCAGCATCGCTGAAGCGAATGGCATTACCAACTAAGTTAGTGATAAGTCGGCGTAGTTCCAGGCGATCGCCTTTAACTCTAACTAAAAAAGCTTCAGTACCCTCTGTCAAGACAGCTTTGAGACTTAAATGTTTAACATTAGCCAAAGGCATTAGTTCTTGCACTACCTGCTGACATAATTCCCACAGGTCAACCACAAAGAAATCCAACGTTTTGCCTCCAGCTTCATACTGGTAAACTTCTAACAAGGTATCGACCATTGACAACAAAGTTTGGTTACTCTGAGCCATTTGTTCTAAAGATTCACGCATTGCTGATAAGGTATTGCCAAAAACACCTCTTTGCAGCAACTTTAGGAATTGGTCAGCAGCTATCAACGGAGTTCGCAGGTCGTGAGTGAGACGGGTCACAAAATCTTCCCGTCGCTGAATGAGGAATAGTTGTTCGTCCATACTGTGTTTCAGTCTCAACAAAGCCCGCACCCTGGCCAGTAATTCCTTCTTATCTACAGGCTTGCGAATAAATTCATCTGCACCTGCATCTAAACCTTTAACGACACTTGATTTTTCAGAACCTGTCACCAGCAAAATTGGGATAAAAGGTAAGTTTAAGTTGTGCTTAATTTGTCGGGTAACTTCATAGCCATCCATATCCGGCATCACTACATCAAGCAGTACCAAATCAGGAGGAGATTCGGCAATTTTTACCAATGCTTCAGCACCACTGTCGGCTATGATCACGTTGTATCCCTTCAGTTTTAAGGTGACTTGCAGCAAGCGGAGGCTGTCAGCTGAGTCATCCACCAGCAGAATTCTTTGGTTTCTTTGTTCTGAAGTTATATTCCAAGATAAAGTGTTCATAAAATGCCTTTGATAAACCTAATTTCTTTTGAGTAGAGAAATAGAGTAATAAAGCTAAATTTCGTTGTCAAAAGTGTATTTTCAAGCGCCATGCTAACCACTACGCAGCGATGAAGATTCATCAGATTTTTCTAAAACTCAAGGCACTGGTAAATATAATTACTAATTCGTAATACTCGCCTCCGACAAGAAGCAAACTACGTAATTGGTAATTAAGAAACTGGTTATAGTCTCCCATCTCTACAGGTCACAACCTTATGATTGAGGTCTAAATTCCCATGCATAACGTAATTACGAATTTTTAATCTGGCTATGTTATGTGTAAGAGCCAGGTTTCTCGCTTAGAGATAAGCTACATCCTCCTGTAAGTGTGATGTGGACACAAGTCAGAATAAACTGTATTGGTTTCAGTTTAACTTCGGTGCTTTTATATTTTTTTATACTTTAGGAAGATTTTTTCAGAGAATTTTCAGATTAAACGATGTCCATTTTGAACACTGGAGCTTTTTCAACAGCCAGTTGAGATATGTAGCCTTTGATATATGAACTTTTCAACCAATACTGTAAAAACTACTGGTTTCAACCTGGATGAGGTTTAATAACATTGAAATGCCGCTTTCCATCTCAATAGCTACATATTGGCTACTTAGCTAAAATTTTTCGTCCAATGGAGTAATCCTTTCCTTGAAACCATATTCGACAGTTAAAAAAGTATAGTTACCAAGCTGCTGAGGTAAATGATGGTAGATATTCGAGTAGCAATTATTGAAGACCATAGCTTAACGCGGATTGGGATGCGTAGTTCTCTCAACGAGCAGGAAGGTATTCAAGTCGTGGGTGATGAAGCTACAGCGTCCAATGGGTTAAAACTGCTCCAAAGTACAAAACCAGACATAGCGATCGTTGATATTGGCTTGCCGGATAGGGACGGAATATGGCTGGTGCAGCAGTTTCGGGAATCTCTAGTGTCGGAAACAGCAGCACAGACTAAAGTCATGATGCTTACTTCGTTTGCCAAAGAGCAGATGGTACTGGCAGCGTTTGCAGCCGGGGCAGACTCTTATTGTGTGAAGACAATTAAGTTCGAGTTGTTGCTAGAAGCGCTGCATATCACCCATGAAGGTCAGTCTTGGATTGATCCAGCGATCGCTCGTATCGTTCTCAAGCATACTCGTCAAGGAGCAGCAGCAGCGGTAAAACCGAATGCTACTCAAACGGTGACGATCTCTGCAATTGACCCAGAGCAAGCAAGCATTCTACAAGCAGACCCACTGACAAATCGGGAGCTGGAAGTCTTAGAGTTAATTGTCCAAGGCTATAGCAATAACGAGATTGCCCAGAAACTCTATCTCAGCTTGGGAAGTGTAAAAGTATATGTGCGTGGAGTTTTGAACAAGCTTTGTGCAAGCGATCGCACCCAAGCAGCTGTATTAGCGTTGCGGGCTGGTTTGCTCAATTGAAGTCACTGTACAGAAGCAACTGTACAGTGCTTGGTTATTAACTTGAGAGGGGAGCAATATCTACGACGGGCTACGCCTATGCACAGGAGTGACCCAGGAGAATCGCCTGCATAATACCAACTTGCGTTGTATACAGGGATTTTCCGCTACCACTCTCTAAATCGAAATAAGTAGCAAATCGTCGTAGTTTCCCCGTCGTCAATTGCAGCAAATAATCAAATGCTTCCGCAGCAACTCGCTGGTTAATGCTCAAGGACTGGCTATTGAGCAAGGCCATTTGTTCACAGGACAAGTTGTTGTCTGCCAACTCTTCTGGTTGTGAAACCAGTAGGTCGGGTTGCTGTATAGTTGGCGCAGGTAAGCGAAAGCAGCCTAAAGCCTCGAAATCATAGTCATTGGGGTTAGTAGACAGATGAGAACCTAATAGTACCTGACCACTACGCTTGGAGTTACCGCAATCCAAATGCCAAATGTGAGGCGCAGGGCGGTGAGTGTTGTGCTGAAGTACTTGGGTAATTGACTCTCTAGCTTTGGCATTATCTACGCAAGCAGTGACAACAATCAGCGTATTGTAACTGGGGACAATCCATTCGGGTTGGAAAGGTTGAGCGATCGCTGTAACTTCCATCTTCCAAGCCAGGGAGTAGCGCAGCGCCAGGGTTTTGGCTTTGTTGAGTCCGATTTCTGCATCACAGAAGCACTGGCGTAAAACGTTAGCTGACTCAACACGATCCGGGTCAACAAAGTAGAGTTTCACCTGTTTACCTTGCTGAGAAAGAACTCTACCTAACCGAACCAAAGAAGGAGCCAACCAAGAACCAGTACCGCCGCACCCAACTAGCCATAGTTCTATCTTCGAGTAGTTGACAGTCACGACAGGAGAAGCATTTGCCAAATCAAGATTTAGCTCCATAGTACGGTTGGTTAAGTTAATACAGTTATCCGTGAGGGAACAGACATTTGCTAAATTGAAATTCACCTCCATAGCTTCTCCATCACATTTACAGGCGATACATCGGTACTGTAAAATTTGCAGCCAGATGAAAGTGAGACATCAACCATAAAAAAGTCTCGGTCGATGTCAAACACTGCTCTAGCAGGTACATCCCAACAGTGGCGAAACAGTCCAACCCGGATTTTAATCTCTGGTTTCAGGGTATTAACTCTACCTAGTACTCCATAAATGCGAAAGCCAGATTCGTCAGCATTATCGGTGCTAGAGAAAAAGGCAGGTAAGGAACCGTGGGAATGGATGTCTACAGCCGCTTTCTGGTGGGAAGAGTCACTGCCAGAATGAGTTGGCTGGCAGCTAGTTGGAGTTTGAATTTGCTCTGGGACTTGTAAATCCCAGTCTGCATCAGCACAGTGGAGGTGAAAGAGAATTTCATGAAATTGATTGCCAGCTTGATAACTCGACCGCCACATTTCCAGTAGTAGCGGTTTGGGAATTAAGGGAGTGACTTTGAGATAAGATGTTAGGTGAGGTAGCCCTTTGATAGTTTGGGAACACAAGCAAATAGGCATTAATACCTCTATGCCAGGACGAATGGCTCTAGCAAAGATGCCATTTCCGGCATAAAGGTACTCTAGTCCACTACTGGTGTGTGTTGGCAGAGATGAAGTTGTGATAATTTTGTAACCAATAATACCTTCAAGCAATGGGTTCATCGAGGATTTCCTGCACAAGCATAGCGACACTTTTCTGATTGCCGATAGGCACAAAATCAGATACAGGATAGGTTGCGCGTCTACATCTTTTGTGCAGTTTTAGAAGTTGCTGGCGAACATCCTTGCGGTATTTTTGTGATTTACTTATTGTTAAGTGGTTAGTGAAAATACTAGAAATAAACAAATTCCAAGCATGGTTAATTGATAGACCATTAGCAGCAGGTGGTTCGTTCACTCCCCAGCAAATCTGTCCAGAACTGTAGACATTGGGTAGTGGCACATGAAAAGCTTCTGCTTGAGGAGTAAACTCCTGTTCTTGAATTGCCCAAACCCAATATTTTAATCCCTTGCCCACAAACACCATTGCAGGTAGTGGAACGGTTAAAGATCCAAGTTCATCGCAATTGATTGTATGAGTGGCTGGTGGGATAAATTTTACCAAATATGTGTCTGTACTGCCCGTACCCCAGCGCACAATTCCTGGTTCCATCCAACCAGTATCAATTGGTTCATTGCTAAAAGCAATTCTCAGGGCTGCCGGTG
>NZ_JADEXF010000329.1 GCF_015207245.1 Nostoc cf. edaphicum LEGE 07299 | reverse complement strand
GGTTGGGTTCGCTCTATTGCTTTTAGTCCTGATGGTCAAACCTTGATCAGTAGCGGCCATGACCAAACGGTAAAACTATGGAATGTCACTACAGGTCAGTGCCTAAAGATTTTTCATGGACATAGAGGTGGGATATGGTCTGTTGCTTTCAGTCCTCAAGGTGAGATCCTGGCTAGTGTCAGTGAAGACAAAACTGGAAGATTATGGGATGTTAACACTGGTCAGTGTTCCCAAATTTTACAGGGACATAGAGGTTGGGTATTGTCTATTGCCTTTAGCCCAGATAGTCAAATTTTGGCTAGTGGCAGTGAAGACAAAACTATAAAAATGTGGGATAAAAATAGCGGTCAATGCTTGAAAACTCTACAGGGACATGAAGGTGCTGTTGCATGTGTTACTTTCAGTGCTGATGGTCAGACTTTAGCTAGCAGTGGCACAGAGGGAATTGTACGGCTCTGGAATGTCAACACTGGTCAGTTTATTAGAACTTTACAAGGAAACACTGTTTGGATGCACTGTATTTCTTTCAGTTTTGACAGTAAAGTTATAGGAGGTGTTAGTACAAACCGAACGATAAAGCTTTGGGACATCAGCACGGGTGAACACATTAGAACTTTGCAGGGACATAACGATGATATTCAGTGCTTATGTTTTAGCCCAGATGACCAAACTCTGATCAGCAGTGATGAAGGCCTTACCATAAAACTGTGGGACTTTAGAACTGGTCAGTGCTTAAAAACATTCCGAGGGTACAGTAGTGAGGTATGGTCTATCGCTTTTAGCCCTAAAGGTAAGATATTAGCCAGTGGTGATGCCAGCCAAATGGTGCAGATATGGGATGTCAGCACTGGTCAGTGTCTTAGAACCTTTAAGGCTTACAATAATTGGGGTTCGTCTGTTGTTGCCTTCAGCCCAGATGGTCGAACTCTAGCCAGTGGTTGTAGTGATCAAATGGTACGAATCTGGGATGTCAACACTGGCGAATGTCTAAGAATCTTGAAGGGCCATACTAGTTTGGTTCCATCTGTTGCCTTCAGCCCAGATGGCCAAACTCTAGCCAGTGGTAGTGTTGACCAAATGGTGCGAATTTGGGATGTCAACACTGGCGAATGTCTGAGAATTTTGTCAGGTCACGTCAATTTAATTTTTTCGGTGGCCTATAATCCAGATGGTAAAATGTTGGCCAGTACTGGTGGTGACGAAATGATAAGGCTGTGGGATGTTAGCACTGGTCAATGTCTTAAAGTTTTACAAGGACACACTAATTGGGTGCCTTCTGTTGCTTTCAGCCCTCAAGGTAAAATTCTGGCTAGTGGTAGTGTTGACCAAATGGTGCGGATATGGAATGTCAGCACTGATCAGTGTCTTAGAATCTTAAAGGGTCATACTGATTGGGTACGGTCTGTTGCCTTCAGTCCGGATGGTCAAACTCTAGCAAGTGGTAGTTCTGACAAAATGGTACGGGTTTGGGACGTTGGCACTGGTGAATGCCTTAGAGTATTACAAGGACATACAAGCTTGGTTTATTCAATTACCTTCACTGACTGTGGTCATTTCCTTATTAGTAGTAGCGAAGATCAAACAATACGATTTTGGGATATTAAGACGGGTGAGTGTCTCAAAATACTGATAAGTAAAAGGCCCTACGAGGATATGAATATCAGTAACGTGGTTGGTCTCACTGAAGCTCAGAAAGTTACATTAAAAGCACTAGGAGCAGATGAGTATTAACACTTTAGGCCAGTTTTTAGGATCATTCTCCGTTACTCATTGAATTGAAAAAGCGCTCCTTATAAGGAGCGCTTTTGGAGTTTATTAGCTAACTACTATGCCCGTTGCTTCAAGCAACAGATGAAACTTGGACTCTAGCAACCTTAACCTTGGATACTAGGAGCAGTTAGAGCAACAGGTGCAAACTCACCTGCAGCCAAGTCGAGAGGGAAATTGTGAGCGTTACGCTCGTGCATCACTTCCATACCTAGGTTGGCACGGTTAATAATGTCAGCCCAAGTACTGATTACATGACCTTGAGCATCAATCACTGACTGGTTGAAGTTAAAACCATTTAGGTTAAACGCCATCGTGCTAATACCTAGGGCCGTAAACCAGATACCAGTTACAGGCAGAGCAGCTAGAACAAAGTGCAGAGAACGCGAGTTGCTGAAGCTGACGTACTGCCAGAACAAGCGTCCCAGGTAGCCGTGAGCTGCGATAATGCTGTAAGTTTCTTGCTCCTGACCGAATTTATAGCCGTAATTAGCAGACTCAGTTTCGCTGGTTTCACGCACTAGGGAGGAGGTGACAAGAGAACCATGCATGGCAGAAACTAAAGCTCCACCAAACACACCAACAACTCCTAACTGATGAAACGGATGCATCAAGATGTTGTGTTCAGCTTGGAACACCAACATGAAGTTGAAAGTGCCACTGATGCCCAAAGGCATACCATCGGAGAATGAGCCTTGCCCGATAGGATAAATCAGGAAGACTGCGGTTGCAGACGCCAGAGGAGCGCTATAAGCTACACAAATCCAAGGGCGCATACCTAAGCGATAGGACAATTCCCACTGCCTTCCTAGATAGCAGAAGCAACCAATTAGGAAGTGGAAGATGACCAACTGGTATGGACCACCGTTGTACAGCCATTCATCTAAGGAAGCTGCTTCCCAGATGGGGTAAAAGTGCAAACCAATGGCGTTAGAAGAAGGTACAACCGCACCGGAGATAATATTGTTGCCATATAGTAAAGAGCCCGCAACCGGTTCGCGGATACCATCTATATCTACGGGGGGTGCTGCGATGAAGGCTATGATGAAGCAGGTAGTGGCGGCTAACAAAGTGGGAATCATCAGCACACCGAACCAACCAATATAAAGGCGGTTGTCAGTGCTAGTGATCCACTGGCAGAAACGCTCCCACAAATTAGCGCTTTCGCGTCTTTGAAGAGTAGTAGTCATGATTTAGATGATTGCAATGTACTGTTAATAATTTTGACAGTTAGGTTGTTAATGTTGTTTTTTAACAACCTCAATAATTAGACAATAATAAATTTTGTGTAATTTTTCAGTTGCTAACTAGTTATATCTTATAGTTACTAACTTTTAAAAGGTGTTATGCCATACCAATTCTTCTTAACGCTCTTCCATCACTCTCGGAAAACAAAAATCTCAACCAAAGACTGTAACTTTGATTGCATCAAGGCTTGAGGCTTGATTTTCACTCCATTAACTAAAATTTATAGCCCAAATGCGGAAAATAAAGCGCCAAAAGCCTTACAGCAATTGGTTTCTCCCAGAGTGATGAAAGAGGGTCAACATTGCACTTTATCTGATTCCCCGTAGTCCCCCCGCTTGCGAGCTACGGTGTACACACAAGTCGTGAAATTCCACCTGACATTTGGTTTCGTCCTCTAGCTTTAGGTTGTGCGATCGCTCTGAAAGCCGTCATTGCGAGGAGGAACGACGAAGCAATCGCAAAAGCTACGAGATTATGTGATTACTTCGCTCCGTTATCACTGCGCTCGGAATGACAAATTAAGGGGTCTATAACGCCTGAAACCCTTTCAGATATTACTTGTGTGTATACCGTAGGCTTGCGAGTGGGGGGCTGTGCATCTTTACAGAGAAACGATATCAAAGGATAAAGTTAAGAAAAGGATTACACGCTTTTTATAGCCAACAGGCTATAAATATTACTTTTTAATAACTTTTTAATAACTGACAAAGCTTAGCTAATGTTCTATATTGAATTGTGTTGCTTGTTAAAGTTAGCGAGCAACTTCAACCTAACAACCTACCAAAAGTAGTAAGTAGTTGTAAGGTTGTGGTCATTTTTTTATAATGCGTTTATTAAATTAGCGCTCTTAAAAGGAGCGCTTTTTGCTATTTGGCATTTGGTTGTATTGCAAAAATCGTGCTGTACGTTCGCTCATTTTCGCCTTGTGAGAGGTAATTATGTCTTACACAGCTTGGAATGTAACTGATAAAGAGATTCTTCTCTTTAAACATTCGCGCGTTTTCTCCATTGACAATTGGCTCTTTCCCTTCTTCCATCAGTCTCGGAAAAAATAACCAATTTTCGTCATTTCAGCCAACGAAAAATTAAGGTTTCACCCCAGAGTGGTGGAAGAGCGTTAGGCTTCTATTCTAATTGCATAATACTGCTCTGGAACTGTGAGGGACTGAAGGATGGACGGTGTAGATCAAAGGCTGGGATGGACAAAGCGTCTGTTGCCTAAAACGATGGGAGGACGAGTGGTGATCGCAGTCATAGGTGGTGTGATTGTGCTTGGAAGCTTGTCTGCCTATGGGTTATTCCGCTCCAGGATGGTGCAGTCAAATTCTCAAACGCCTCCGGTTGCGGCTCCGGTAGCCCAATTCGTTACGGCATTGGGACGATTGGAGCCGCAAGGCGAAGTGATTAAGCTGGCAGGGTCTTCGCAAGGAAGCCGCGTGGCGCAGTTATTCGTGAAACAAGGCGATCAGGTTCGGGCGGATCAAAAGATTGCGATTCTGGATTCACGCGATCGTTTACAAGCTGCGTTAGAGCAAGCCAAACGACAAGTCAGAATCGCTCAAACCAAGCTAGCGCAAGTAGAAGCCGGTGCAAAAGACGGTGAGATTAATGCGCAGAAAGCCACGATTATTCGCACTCAAGCTCAGTTGCGAGAGGATGTCCGAGCCAAGGATGCCACGGTTGCGCGACTCGAAGCCGAGGTTCGCAATGCTCAAACAGAGTATGATCGACACGAAAACTTGTATCGAGAAGGTGCTGTTTCTGCGTCATTACGAGACAACAAACGCTTGGCATTGGATGCAGCTGTGCAACAGTTAAACGAAGCCAAGGCAACGCGCGATCAATCGGCATCGACATTAACAGCTCAGGTGAATGAAGCGCAATCGACGCTTGAACGCATTGCAGAAGTGCGTCCCGTAGATATCGACGCAGCGCGGGCAGAAGTGGAAAGTGCGATTGTTGCCGTACAGCAAGCGCAAGCCGATTTAGATTTAGCATCAATCAAAGCGCCGCGCGATGGGCAGATTCTGAAAGTTCATACTTGGGCAGGTGAAGTTGTGAGCGAGGACGGCATTGTGGAGCTCGGTCAGACTGATCGTATGTATGCCATTGCCGAGGTTTACGAAAGCGATGTCAAACACGTAAAACTTGGACACACCGCCACGATTACGAGTCCTGCGTTTGATGGAGAAGTCAATGGAACGGTCTCAGATGTAGGGTTGCAAATCTACAAAAAGAATGTGCTGAACACGGATCCGACTGCCGC
>NZ_JADEXF010000328.1 GCF_015207245.1 Nostoc cf. edaphicum LEGE 07299 | reverse complement strand
TATTTATACTCCTGCAAAGCCCCTGATTTGCGAATTCCCGGCCAAATCAGCCAACCACTGACCACGATAAGGCTGGGCCTGCTTTGCGTAACGGTGGTAAATACGCCAGGGTGATAGCCATCGCTGCTAAAATCAACTGATTCTGCCAAACAAATTTAGCATCGGCTGCAAGTGCTTTAAATGAAATTAGCTCAGTTGCGCGAATACTTTTTTGTTCTTTGATTGCCAGCGTTAAAATAAAACACAGTAAAGCTGCGATCGCTGAGTTAGTCCGCTCATAGAGTTCCCAGCCAATCGCTACAGTTTGCATTTGCGACCCCACGAACAGCACCAGCCGTCCAATGGTAAATAGCCGATAGTCACGAAACTTAAAGGCTGCAAAGGGATCGTGTTGTGCAACCTCAAAGTTATGGGGCTTTAAGTTCTATTTTCTCGAAGACATTTTTTAGTAGAGTTAAGCCTTCTTCAATGTTGGAAATTTGGTCTTTTGAAAGACCTTTGAGCAAGTCAGTAATATGAGCGCGAGTTTGATCTTGGGATTGCTTAAGATGATGTTTTCCATCTTCAGTTAAATTGAGCAGCACCCGCCGCCGCTCTTGAGGATGAGCAATCCGTTTCACGAAGTCGCGTTGTACCAAGCGTTCTATGGTTGCTGATGCCGTGGCAGAGGTGACACCTAAATGCTCTGCCAGGTCAGATAATGAAGCACCAGGATTACGGTTGATAAATGCTAGCGATCGCAATTGAGGTATAGATAAAAAAGCGGCACTATGGGCACGCATATCCGCTCGGATAAACCGCATCACTAATGGAACTGTTTCCATTACTCTAGCGGCACATTCTTCGGAAGTTGCACCTTGATTAGGTTTATCCAAGGTCATGGGCTTGTTGTTCTCCTAGTTACATAGCCACCCGTGGATAAAGTTTTCCACCAAGGATGGCCAAAATGATTAATGTTAATAAGAGAATTGTACAATCCAGACCAAAGCCATAAGGGAATCTCCCTCTTCTCTCTTCCTCTGTGTCCTCAGCGCCTCTGCGGTTCGATTCTCATGCTGATTGTTAAAGTACGGTAGCCCATCGTACAGAGGCTCAACTGCCGCAATATTAACCTTACAACTATATCAACAAGTAAAAACTCCATAGATGCTTGGACACTAAATATAGCCATCTATGGTATAGAAATGTATAGAATCTTGTAAAGATATAAAATATAGTCGTTAAATGCACACATTTCTCGCTTCTTCCTCAATGCAGCTGTCTGTACCACCAAATCACTTTCAGCCTATGAAGATTGTCGCACTGGGGGACAGCTTAATTTATGGATTCGGCGACCCGGAAAAAGGAGGCTGGATTGAGCAACTAAGGCGATGGTGGATGTTGCCGGATAGTGCCGGTCATATTCTTTATAATTTAGGGGTAAGAGGCGATCGCACGCAACAAGTAGCCCAAAGGCTGGAAGTTGAATTTCGCCACCGGGGTGAACTGCGAAACCGTGTTCCTGATTTGATTATTTTATCCGTAGGCGTAAATGACTCAGCCCGGTTGGCGCGTCCCGATGGCCGAAGTTACACAGATTTTACATTGTTTGAAAAGGAAATTGCGTCTCTGCTAGATTTAGCACAACAACTGTGTCCTGTGTTATTCGTGGGCATGGTGCCAGTGGATGAAGCCAAGATGCCGTTTTTAGATTGTTTTTACTACAATCATGCCGACCAGTACCGCTACAAAGAAGCAACGCGAATTGCTTGCAGCAAACGGCAGATTCCCTATTTGGATATTTTTGAGCAATGGATGGAACGCGGTGAAAGTTGGCGACTCAAACGCTTGAGTGAAGATGGACTCCATCCCAATACACTAGGTTATCAAGCTTTGTTAGAAGATGTAGTCAATTGGGATGCCATACCTTCTCTACGAGACGCTACGCGAACAATGGACTTTGCCAATGCAGCTTACCATTCTAAATTTGATTATCACCTTAAACCATCCTAATAATTAATATAGAAGATGTGTTGGTGCTTTGGAGATAGCCGATATTCTCGTATTTGCCATCCTCGCAAAAAGCACCACAATCTTCCTAATTTTTTAATGAAGTGAGTCAAAATCTATCTATAAAAACTCTAATTTTTCTATATTATTCATAACTCCTAACTCAGCATTCCTATGACACCAACTTTATTTGGCCGCTGGCAAACTCGATTATTATTACTGGCAACTGTCGGCATACTCGTATCTTTGCCATTTGCAATAGGTTGGATTGGCCCTAGTGCTAACTCGGTTTATTTTTGGATACTTGCTTATGTCGCCATCTTTGGCTTAGGTTGGGATGTACTTTATGACTATCTCCAAAAATCTCGTTGGGATAGAGATTGGCCCGCAGCCTATCAACTCTTAGCTGGTATATGGGAGTTGATATTTATATTTTGTGGAGTCAAACTATTTGGATTCTTGCCAATACCTTTACCGAAAGAAGAACTTTCGCCAGGAGCTTTTTTATTGCACTATAGCATCGTGTGGCTAGCGGTTTTTATTAGTTCCCAAAGCCTGATGCGAATTATCTTTCCTCGTTGGCGTTTCCGGGGCGGGGAGTGGTTGTAAAATTTCAAATTATCGAAACTAATTGAATCAAAAATTCTAAAAATATTTCAGGTAATTCAACCGTAGGTTAGGGACGTACATTTGTGCGTCCCTAACCTACGATTGTGCCTCAAATAGATAAAAAGGCTATAAATCGCAAATTAACAAATCATAAAAAATCATATATGGCGGTTTTAGTTTGGATGCAATATGTTGTATTGACGTACAGTTGCGTTTTTAAGAACAAGATGACTTGAGAAACCAAAGCAACGCATAGCCTGTTGTATCTCATAAAATTACAAACAGCAATTTTTTATGTTTACAAAATTGGCATTTGTGCTGATGTAGTAGTCATATATGAGTAAAACAGGAAAAACTTTAGAGTCTAGGGAGATTCTTCAATGCAGAGACATAAATTAAGGAAGTGCAATGTCAAATTTCGATCTAGTTATTCAGCTATTTCTGCAACTCACAGTTATTTTAGCAACTTGTCGCATTGTCACGATTATAGGACGCCGCTATCTTGGTCAAACCGATGTTGTTTGCGAAATGATCGCAGGTGTCATGCTAGGGCCATCACTTTTAGGATTGATTGCACCAGATTTTCAGCAATGGCTATTTCCTAAGCTTCCTATCATCACTGCTGTTGGACTCAAGATACCCAATCCATCGATGTCGATTTTATATGCTATTAGCCAAATCGGGTTGGCAATTTATATGTTTTTGATTGGTTTAGAGTTTAATACCAAACTCTTAAAACATCATATTAAAAGCGCAAGTTTGCTATCTGCAGCTGGGATTATCACTCCTTTTATTTTAGGAGCGATCGCATCTTTTTGGTTTTATCGCAATGGCGATTTCTTTCAACCAAAAGTTATGCCTTGGTCAGCTGCTTTGTATCTGGGTGCATCGATGACAATTACGGCTTTTCCAATGTTAGCTCGTATTCTTTACGAACGCGGTCTTACACAAACTCGCTTCGGTACTTTGGCTTTAGGTGCAGCATCAGTAGATGATGCAGTTGCTTGGTGTTTGCTGGCGATCGTGCTTGCTAGCGTGAAAAATTCTCTAAGCATAGCCATATTAGCAATTGGTGGTGGCATTTGCTATGTGCTATTTGCGATTTTTCTCGGACAACCTTTACTAAAAGCATTCACACGCATGACAAAACGCGAAGGTGTGAACAGACAAACCCTGACTTTAATGTTGATAATTTTGATGTTTTGTGCATGGTTTACCGATGTTACAGGTATCTATGCAATATTCGGTGCTTTTGTATTGGGAGCAGTGACACCACGCGGAGAATTTGCCCAACAAATTCGCCAATATACGGAGTTTTTAACTACTTCTTTTTTGTTACCGATCTTTTTTGTTTTCTCTGGATTAAATACTCAAATTGGATTGGTAAACACACCTACTTTATGGGGAGTGACCCTATTAATTATTGCGATCGCAATTCTCGGTAAAGGTGTTGCTTGTATGTTAGCTGCAAAATTAGCAGGGGAAAATTGGCGTGAATCGGCAACTATCGGCGCTTTAATGAATGCTCGTGGTTTGATGGAGTTAATCATCCTCAATATTGGTCTAGAACAAGGTATAATTACCCCAACTTTATTCACTATAATGGTTATTATGGCAGTCATTACTACCCTGATGGCATCACCACTAATTGCCTTCTTATTGCACGGTACAAGCTATGAGAAATCTTCTACTTAAGCAAAATTAAATATTAGATTAATTAACTATCTAGTACTTTATCAAGCTAGCAATGAAAAGTTTTTAGTAAGGACTTTAGTGCTACTGAAAACAATTTACAAGGAACGCGTTTAGGAACGTTGGCGTTAACTTGTGCAGCAGTGGATGATGTGACAGCTTGGTGTCTCTTAGCAGTAGCGATCGCAGTTGCGCGAACTGGTGACTTTGCTGGTGCTGTACCCACAATTATCGCCAGTATACTTTACATCGGCTTGATGTTAGTAGTCAAGAGCCAACACTGAGGAGTTGAGAACATGAATCATTTCAACTTCAAATCTTTAAGTTTTTACGGAGTAGCAATAAGTTCAGTGCTACTGTTGTTTAAAACTGTTAGTGTTTACGGAGAAAACAATCTCAAGGCTCCTTTGCCAGTTAATGATCGGTATCGTCTAACCCTAGCGGAGAATTTGCCTAACTGTGAAAAATCGGATACTCTGACGTTAAACATTGAGCAGTCAGGTATTTACTTAAATAAACAGAATGGATCGGGAACTAAAGACTAAGCAATTTTATCAATCGGGCAAGCAGCTATTTAGCATCAGTATATTAGGCTTTTATGCAGCGATCGCCCTCGAAACTTTCACCACTGCTGCTACACCAGGGGCAAAGCTGAATAATTGGCGTTTTTCTCCCAAGACACAGCAACTCGAAATCACTCTCTCAGCAGCCACAACCCCTCATTATTTCTACTTGGCCCAACCCTCTCGTCTAGTTGTAGATTTACCGAATACTAAGTTGGGCAAAGTTACCACGCAACAAAATTATTCTGGAGCAATCAAAAGTATTCGCATTTCTCAACTCAACGCAAACGATACACGTATTGTCTTAGATTTAGCAGCAGGGACTGTTTTTAATCCCAAAAAGGTACAACTGCAACTCGTTTCTCGAAAAAACTCCACTCGCTGGGTGTTACGTCCGGTTATTTCTAGTAAAACTACTGCTGCAAAATCAGGAAATTCCCCTCC
>NZ_JADEXF010000327.1 GCF_015207245.1 Nostoc cf. edaphicum LEGE 07299 | reverse complement strand
TAACAATACTTAGCTTTAACGGTAAAATAAATTTTTAGGCCCTGCTGCATCTCCTTCACCATAGCTCTTATGTCAAATCAATCTGCACCAGAAATCGAATTGCTCCGTGCGGCTTATGCGGCCTTCAACGCGCGAGACATTGACGCTGCCCTTGCCCTCATGACTCCAGACGTGGTTTGGCCGAGAGCGTTCAAAGGCGGTTTTGTCCGTGGGCCTGAAGAAGTTCGCGCTTACTGGACGGAGCAATGGAGCGAGATCGATGGGCACGTCGAGCCGATTTCCTTTTACTTGGAGGAGACCGGGCGCATTTTGGTTGATGTGCATCAGGTCGTGCGTGACAAGGCTTACGTAGTTCTTGCCGATGAACATGTGGGTCATCGATTCACCCTTGAACACGGCTTGATTCAAGCTATGGAAGTCTGTCCACTTCCATCCTCCACGCCAAAGGCCTAACCACGCGCTCCAGCGAACAGGGCATTGAGCCGATTAATCAACAACGCCAATTATTGCTGCATTCTAATTTCCTTAAGTAACGCCTCATCCGAGTATTCTTCTTCCCATTTACCCTGTAGCTTCAGCCGTACAGACTGTGCGCCGCCACTAGGAGTACAGACAACCCAGTAGGTATCTGGTTCTCCTTCGACCTCAGCTGCATCTTCAGCTTTTGAAATGTCAGAAAGACCTGAAAATGCTTGAATACAAGTCCATGTAATTCCATCTGAATCTTTAATCTCTCTTTCCATGTCTATCCTTAGTACAGCATTTCATTAATTTGTAGCGAATTCAATTTGGCAATAGCCTGCATTGTTAATGCGTTGGCTTGGATTGTTAATGCGTCGGCTTGGATTGTTAATGCGTTGGCTTGGATTGTTAATGCGTCGGCTTGGATTGTTAATGCGTCGGCTTGGATTGTTAATGCGTCGGCTTGGATTGTTAATGCGTCGGCTTGGATTGTTCTTGCATTGTTAATGCATCAGCTTGCATTAACAATACTATGCTTATTACGCAAAACTGTACTTAGTTAGCGTGAACTGGGCAGAATTTCTGGTTGATCGTCCAAACTGAGGAGGAATTGAATTAAATCTGTCTGTTCTTGAGTGGTAAAGCCAGCTTTTGCATCTACCCAATAAGCGTGTCCTCTACCGTCTACATTCGACTTTTGCAAATCTGGATTAGCTTGGTTAACTGCAACCATTGTCTCACGAAGATTACGATCAACTAGCAGCCGTAAACTTGCTTCTGGGTCGGGTAAAATATTTTGCATTAATGTACCAGCCATACCAAGTTGCTTAGGATTTGCCACCACAAATTGTCCGTCCTGTTCATTTTGCTTTAATGCTGAAGCACTAGCAGCCACGCCACCATCATGTAAATAAGGCGCAGTTAGATACAACCCAATCAAGCTTGTTACTTTATAACCACCGGCTGGATTATTGATAGCAAAAGCTAACTGTTGCGCTTTTTGTGGGGTAATATCTGTAGGAACTTCTAACACTGGAGGATTAGACGGCAAGGGAACAGAGACACTGTCAGGGTAGGTTTGGGGTGTGGTGAAGTTCTTAGCGAATGGCGCTAATGTTGGGGCGCGTGATGGTTGAGTTCCAATCTCGTTTTGAGCGATGACATCATGATTAGTAAAGTAGCGTCCACTATGACAGTCTATGCAGCCAGCACGATTAAATATAGTTGCCCCTTTTTCTAGAGATGCAACATCACTAACTTGAATCGGTGGTGGTGCCAGAGTATTTTGCCAAGCAGACATCGCATTCAGCTGTTCGCCAACGGGGAAACCGGGGGAAGATGCCATTAAACCATCTAACATAAACGGCGAACCTTTGGGATATCCAGGCATCCGAATTACTTGATTAATTGCAGGTTCCCCAGGAGTGGGATCGATTTTGTCGAAAAATTCTGATGGTTTTGCACCTTCAGGAAATCTAAAAGCTGGATTTGCGGCATTTTGCAGAATCACGCCTAAATAGGTTTCCTTATCAATTCCTAATAAAGCTTGACTCCCATCAGCGCCATTTGTCCCATCGGAATTTGTGGCGTGAACGTTGCTATTTAAGGTAGTCAAACCGTGAAACCAACCAACTGCTGAATGACCACTCCAACCGTAAGGCCAGGCATCAAAAGTATAAGATGAGGGGATTTGTGAGGGATTGTTTACTAGAGTGCCAGTGGAATCAAAGTTTCCAGGCGGCCAAGTTAAGAGTTTTGCATCAACTGCATCTTCTAAAGTTTTGGTATCTGGTAAGCGGGATTCTTTACCGTCAGCGTTAATGTAAGTATGCTCTCCCGCCGGAATTTGAGTAGGATTAACATCTGTTTGGCGAAACATGGCTGCGGAATTAGTGGCAAATGCCAAAACCAAACCTGTATTAACGTCATTGTTTGGTGCGCCTTCTAAGATCCGTCCAGTCTTGTTGTCAAGTGTGGCGTGACATAAAGCACAGGTAATACCAAATCTCAACTTACCTTTAGTGAAGCTAGCACGCATACCCAGTGGTACAAGGGAATTTGCAGGTACGTCTAATCCTGTATTCAACAGTGTGCCAGCTTTAAAAGTGCGTCCACCTATTGTTACATCTTCATTTATAGGAATTCGGAGATTGGTTGTATGCTTACCGCCAAGTTTAGCGATCGCCTGACCTACAGTTATCATATTAATCGGGCCGTTCAGCGCCCCAACCACATCAGTTTGAAAAATTTCATTACCAAAAGTTTCCGAGTAAAAAGCATCTCGCCCCAGCTTTAAAGTTTCCTCAGTAACAGCAAACGCCCCATTTTCAGGGGATAGTTGTTTGCGCCCATCTTCTGTATTTAGTAAACGTGTTGCCTCTTCTTTATTAATCGCGTATCCCAAAACATCATAAGAACCAACTTCTTGAGGTGCAGCCTGGGTTACAGGTGTAAAAGTCTTATCTAGGCTGGGAGTTTTACCTAGAACAAATTCTAGTCTGGAAGCGAAGAAGCTAACAAAAATAACTAAAAATAATAGTATCCCAATAGTTCCCCATCTATTTTTTTGAGGCTCCACTTTTGGAGGATTGGAATCTATAGCGATACCTGGGTCAGTTTTCATAGTTTTGATTTCACGAATGGAACACTTTATCCGGTGTTGATTGAGTAAACCACTCCATAGCTCTTTCGGCGATCGCAGGGGGAATTGTATGAAACCCGTTGAATTCACGGTATTCTAGGTCATAGCCTGCTTGTTTTAACTGCTGCACAATCCGGCGACTACACCGTTCAATTGGTAACACTGGATCTGACTTTCCATGAGAGATGAACACACGCGGTTTCCCGGATTGGCTAGCAGGAGCCATAAATCCGGGTGAAAAAGCAATGATATGGTTAAACAGGTCGCCATTGGTAATGCCAACCGAAAGGGCGTAGGAAGCACCATCAGAGAAACCAGCGATCGCTACTTGGTTCGGAGCGATCGCATAATGACTGAAAGTTTGTGCTAGTGCCCGATCGAGAAAGGCAATATCAGGGCCATAGCCACCCTGAATAATGTCCCAAGTTTGTTGGCGTGAATCTACTGCCAACAGAATTGTTTCAAAGCGATTTGCCAGATGACGGAGGATTTTTAGCGCACCCTCTGCATCGCCTCCGGCTCCATGCAATATCAACACCAAGGGAGCGGGCTGATCTGCTTGATAGGTTTCAGGTACATAGACAAAACCATCTCGCTGCCCATCCAGCCCTAGTGGGTGTAACCCGGTCAAAGCGGTTGCTGTGGGATGAGTTGGGCGGGATAACAACTGTCCTTTAGTAGCTCTAGAATCAACTTGCTTTGAGCTTTCCATAACTAATAAGTTCCGCTTTTGGCAATTGGATAGTTGAGAGGCAGCGAGTGGTAAAATCATCCCTGCTAGCCCGAACTGGAGTAGTTGTCGTCGTGTCCAGTCAGGAGGATTGTTGTTTTGTGTCATTGCGATCGCCTCAATCAGCAATTAACTGACACTACACTGGAGGATTTAAAACGAACCGCAGAGGCACAGAGAACACAGAGAGTAAAGAGAGAAAAATTCTAAAACTTTGCTGGGTTTATTGGCTTGAGTTGCATTGCTTTTACTCATTTGATTACTGCGTACTGTTGCTTGCTGCGATATTTTTGTCAGGTTTTCCCCGGAGGGTGCGAATAGCAGCAAGTATTTCGGGTACTGCAAGCACTAAGGACGCGACAGAACATACTGTTGCAACTTGGCAGTACTCACAAAAGGCTTTGTTCTCGCTCCATTCTTCCTGAGCTAATTTGGCAGAAACCGCAGTGTCTAACACGAGCTTGACACCCATTGCAATTGGTATAAAAGGATTACGCCGCGCGCGATCCAGTCCTCCGGCGGCAGCTAGCCAGGCAGTGAGTGCATAAGTAACTACCATGATTGGCCCATCGGGTGAGTTAAATCGGCTGTAAGCGTAGTTAGATGCATCAACTCGATCTGCATCAAATATGGGGATTGGCGGATCGGGAAGGTGGTTAACGATCCCTGTTTGGTAGAGCGTCACAAGTTGTCCCATTGAACCCCCAAGCATGGACAAGCCAATAATTGCTCGTCTCCGGCTCATGTGAGGGTCTTTTCCTTGACGCAGTTCTTGAGTTGTTTTGCATCCATAAAGTTCAATTCTTGCTTAATCAATCTCTATTGATAAATACATCAGCCATGCGCGGGAGATTTTAGCAGGTTGAGAAAAGATTGATAGCAGAAATTATTTTTTCTGCCACCAAACTTATTGGATACAAGAAGATGTTAAATATTTTCCGCTACATTAACACCCTTGACTTTAGCTGGTATGACAAGGCTGTAATAAGCAGCTGCGATCGCTGCTAATATATTGAGCAAGACATTGTAACCAAACAATGGCGTTAAGCCGAAAAATGTCTTACTCAAGGGCAACAATTCTATGACAGCCAGCAAGGCAAAAGAAATTAACACTGCTGGCGTACAAGGTTATACAAAAAGTTGGTAGTAATTGCACCAAATATATAAACAAAACCCGCAGAATAAGCAACAGTAAATTCATCAAGTGGAATAAAATATTCGCTCGTTTCTGGTAATAAAACTAAAGCTGATATAAAGCCAAATCAACCTATAAATAAGCAAATTCGATAGCCAAAGCAATGTAACGCTCTGTCATTTTCGCAGCGTTGATATTTTCCATTACAGTCAATCATTGTAATTCTATTAGTTAATACTGAGATACTTAAGGTTGTAACCCAAAAAAAACTTTTTATAATCTATCAGAAGTTTCAGCGTTAATTAAGCTTTGTACACCTAGAGTAATAAATTAAGATA
>NZ_JADEXF010000326.1 GCF_015207245.1 Nostoc cf. edaphicum LEGE 07299 | reverse complement strand
ATTATGTATTGACCTTCTGAGGCTCGATATTGACCTTCTGAGGCTCGATGTTGACCTTCTGAGGCTCGACGTTGACCTTTTGAGGCTCGACGTTGACCTTCTGAGGCTCGACGTTGACCTTCTGAGGCTCGATGTTGACCTTCTGAGGCTCGATGTTGACCTTCTGAGGCTCAATGTTGACCTTCTGAGGCTCGATGTTGACCTTCTGAGGCTCGACGTTGACCTTCTGAGGCTCAAAAAAGCCTTGGCGACTAGAAGTCGCGGCTACACAGACAAAACCCGCCTGCGCGGGTTTCAAAAATCTTTAGATTTAAAATGCGAAAAGGGCATAACAATGTTATGCCCCTACAAATTACGTGTATTTTACCAAATAGGCAACTATTGTAATCGCCTATTTTAGACTTTAGCTAACTGGGACTTCGGGTTGCTTTTTCTTAGAACGGCGGTTAAACCTGCGTCCCATCTCATCAATGACTGCATCTAAACCTGCAACATCACCGCTAGCTTTGGCATAGCTATAAACTGCTAATGCTGCTGCATACGCTTCACTAGCAGCAGTTATACAGGTATCATCCACCAATTCTTGCAGTTGCGTTAGAGACAACAGCACCGGATACAAGTCCTCATATATTTCCAAGTCCCGGCGCATTTCTTCTAAATCAAAGTAACGAGGCAAAAAGTTAGGGTTTTGTGTTGCCACTTGTAAGGCAATGCTTACAAAAGCCCGACTTTTATCTCCCATCTTCAGCATTGTTCGCCGATCTTCAGGGGTCAAATCAACCAAAAACGGTAACTTTTCTCTAATTGTAGCGATCGCCTGCATGACCGCTTCTTTGTCTGCTGGGGCTAAACTGGCACTGATACGATTTTCTGCCATTTTTAATACTCCTTTAGGGTACTTAATTTCAGTATTCCCAAAGTTAGAAAGGCGATCGCATTCATCAGAGGGGAACACTCAAAAATACTTACAATTGCCAATCCTCAACTCTGCTGTTGAAGTCGTAATTTTTCAAGCCATAATCCAGTCAAGCTTCTATTTCCAGCAAAAGTGCCCGATAACCTGCTTGGCCAAAGTGTTGATCGGCGGTTGCTGCAATAATTAAGCCCCGATCCTGCATGGCAATAAACGAAATACAATCAGTTAACCCCAGGTTTTGTCTAAACGGGACTGATAAAGTTGTAAAGCACGGTTGAGCAGTTGTGTGTCTACACTTACAACACACATATTTTTTGTTTGATAACACTGCTGGATAAATCGTATCGCGGCTGTGCGATTAAAAGCACTCAAAGCATTACCAACTTCAATTAAAACAGCTTCAGTTACCCATACTTCCACGGCACTTTGAACACGCGGTAGCAGTATTTTAGCCTTGAGATGGTATTGGTCGCGTACATTTAGTAACGCTTGGATAAAAACAGTGTCTAAAAATATTCGCTCACCCGTCATGTGTTAATTTCAGGCTGACGCTTTGGTGTGCCATACAAGTAATGGTCATGTTGACTTGCCCAATCTTCAGGTGCATCAACTGTCCCTGTTAAATCTTCTAATACATCCCACACATCAGCCACTTTAGTTTTAGATGAGTTAATATCCTCAGAAACGATGGTAATCACATAGCGTTTGTTCAGTTCTAAATCAGGTGGAATATCTGGGCGCAAAACAGAACCAT
The DNA here is from genome assembly GCF_015207245.1 of Nostoc cf. edaphicum LEGE 07299. Classification (GTDB taxonomy): domain Bacteria; phylum Cyanobacteriota; class Cyanobacteriia; order Cyanobacteriales; family Nostocaceae; genus Nostoc; species Nostoc edaphicum_B. The sequence continues at coordinate 3,640 of NZ_JADEXF010000326.1, read as the reverse complement.
CAAATGTAACCGTTAAAATTTTGCTCATTGCTCTATTTTCTCTAACCGCTAATCACCGCGATCGCATCAATCTCTACCAACACATCTTTAGGTAAGCGCGATACCTGCACACAAGCCCGTGCTGGGGCTGTATTTTCCGGGAAATATTTACCATATACAGCATTCACCGCCGCGAAATCATTCATGTCAGCTAGAAATACAGTGGTCTTCACCACATCTTGAAAAGTCGCCCCAGCTGCTATGAGGATGGCTTCAAGATTAGCTAATACCTGTTCAGTTTGTTTTTTGACATCATCAGTGTAGACGACATCACCAAGGCGGGGATCGATGGCAATTTGTCCAGCGATGAATACAAATTGACCTGAAGCTGCGATCGCTTGATTATAAGGGCCGACTGGTGCGGGTGCGTTATCAGTATTAATTACTTTACGGGTCATAGATATTACTTTCTCTAACGATGTTTCCTGTTTACCGATTTTCGCTTCAGCTGCGATCGGTTTGTAGACTTCTCCATCTGGCATTATCGCACCAGTTAGGTCAGCATCTTTAAAGCTCGTCCCATAGACATCTGCTCCAGTTAAATCAGCTCTTCTCAAATTTGCTCCATCTAAATTTGCTCTGGTTAAATTTGCCCATCGCAAATTGACTTTTTCTAAATTCGCTCCTTGGAGAAATGCTTTTGTAAGGTTTGTACTTTGAAGAGATGCTGCTGCAAAATCTATGTCAGCCAAATTCATGCCTGAGAGATCAACTTTATTCAGATTCGCTCTATGAAATATACTTCCTTGGAGTTTGGCACTTTGCAATATTGCCTCAGTTAAGTTAGCCAGAGTAAAGTTTCCTCCAATTAAGTACGCTTGGCTAAAATCTGTCTTAGTTAGATTAGCTTTACTGAGATTAGCTTCAGCTAAGGAAGCCGCAGTCAGGTCTGCACTACTAAGAGTTGCTCCAGTTAAATTTGCTGTATCTAGGTTTGCATAAATAATTTTGCACTACTTAGGTCTACACCTATCAAGTTTGCCTGTTCTAAGTTTGCATGATTCAAATTTGCGCTATTGAGAGTTGACCAACTTAAGTCAGCACCATTGAGGTCTGTCCAAGCAAAAATTGCTGAAGAAGCACTTATTGAACTTAACTTTGTATCTGTTAAAAACGCTTTAGTAAGATTTGTACTATTAAGCTTTGCTTGGGTTAAATTTGCTCCACTTAAATCAACTCCAGCCGAATTTGCACCGTATAGGTCTATTTCACAGAGGTCTGCACCTTTGAGATTTTCTTCACTCAAATTTTCTGAATGAAAATTCCGCTCCCCTGCGGCGTATTTATCCAACAGTTCTTCAGCGTCCATAACGCACCATTAAATACCACTGACACAGTATAATCACAAAAACTTTGTGTCACAGCTATTCTTCTCCCCTCTTCTCTCTGCGCTCTCTGCGCCTCTGCGGTTCGTTCCTCTTACCCCAACCTCGGACGTATCCCATAATGCCGATACCGCCAATAATCGCGCAAAATGCGATCATGGTCAAAACATAAATTACCAGGCACTCGCCAATACTCAAAAATGCCTACACCCTTAGCATCATCTCCAGCCACAGGTTCCCCCGTAGCTGTCGCCAAAAACACAATGCTAATGGTATGCTGACGCGGATCGCGATCGCGGTCAGAATACACCAGTAATTGTTCAACTAATTCCACCTGTAAACCCGTCTCTTCCTCAGCTTCTCGCCGCGCCGCCACTTCCACCGCTTCGCCATAATCTACAAAACCACCAGGAATAGCCCAACCTAAAGGTAGATTATGTCTTTCAATTAACACTATTGGCCGATGAGGTCGATCTACTAGTTCAATGATGATATCAACTGTTGGTGTAGGATTTCGGTAAGTCATATTTATTTAGTCATTAGTCATTAGTCATTAGTCATTAGTCATTGGTCATTAGTCATTAGTCACTTGTACAGAGTTTCGACTGCGCTCAACTACCGCGTAGTCGTTGGCGTGGTAACAGAGCGTAGTCGTACCCCTCCGGGGAAGCAAGCTACGCGCAGCGTCTCGTAGAGAAGTGCAGCCTCTCCAAGAGTTGTATTGGTTATTCCCAAAGGACAAATGACAAAAGACAAATGACAAACAAAATGAGTTTACTTGATTTCCCCTGCAAATACCGTTCAGTGATAAATTTGATGCGATCGCCTAGCGTCTCCATCAGACAATTGCTCCCTCTTATAATTCAGGTTACTTATGCCTTTTCCTAGATCCAGTGGCATTTTGCTGCATCCTACCTCCTTTCCCAGTCGATTTGGTATTGGGGATTTAGGCTTAGAAGCCTATCGCTTCATTGATTTTCTTAAAGATAGCCATCAACAATATTGGCAAGTTTTACCACTGGGCCCCACTGGATACGGCAATTCTCCGTATATGTGCTACTCGGCAATGGCAGGAAATCCTCTGCTAATTAGCCCAGAAAAACTCTTAGAAGAGGGTTTACTATCTGAAGAAGACTTTGCTAATTTACCAGGATTTCCAGTAGAAAAGGTAGATTTCGAGCAGGTTGTGCCGATTAAGATTGGGCTACTCAAAAAAGCCTGTGACAAATTTAGAACCAATGCTACGCCCATCCAGCAGAAAGAGTTTGCAGGTTTTTGCGACAGTAAAGCTTATTGGCTAGATAATTACGCCTTATTTATGGCGCTAAAAGATGCCAACGAGAATGCAAACTGGCACGCATGGAAGCCAGAATTTGTCAAGCGCGATCCCCAAGCATTGGAGCAAGCACAGCATCGGCTCAATGGAGATATTTATTATTACAAATTCGTCCAGTTTGAGTTTTTTCGCCAGTGGTCAGAACTAAAAAGTTACGCTAATATGCGCGGCATTAACATTATTGGCGATATCCCCATCTACGTATCTCATGATAGTGCCGACGTGTGGGCGCATCCCAACATTTTTTGCTTAGACGAAGAGACAGGTGCTGCTGCTCAAATGGCAGGAGTTCCACCAGATTACTTTAGCGCCACCGGTCAATTGTGGGGCAACCCGGTTTACAACTGGGAGGAATTGCAAAAACAAGACTTTAAGTGGTGGGTACAGCGCTTTGAGGCAATGCTGGATTATGTAGATATAATTCGTATTGACCACTTCCGCGGCTTCGAAGCTTATTGGGCTGTGCCGCAAGGTGAACAAACTGCCATAAATGGTAAATGGGTGGAAGCGCCTGGAGATGCTTTTTTTGAAGTGATTAGGCAAAAGTTGGGCAAGCTACCCGTCTTAGCAGAAGATTTGGGAGTAATTACACCGGGGGTAGAAGCGCTGCGAGACAAGTATGAATTTCCGGGGATGAAAATTTTGCAATTTGCCTTTAGTGCTGATTCCACTAACCCATTTTTACCATTCAATTATCGGCACAATGCTGTAGTTTATACCGGGACTCACGATAATGATACAACTATAGGCTGGTTCAATACAGCTGAGGACAACGAAAAGCAAAACTTGTTGCTTTATTTAGGTTCTATCAGCCCTGATGGCATTCACTGGGATTTGATTCGCCTAGCTTTGAGTTCTATAGCCAACCAAGCGATTATTCCCTTGCAAGATATTTTGGGATTAGGAAACGAAGCGCGGATGAATTTTCCCAGTATTGCCG
>NZ_JADEXF010000325.1 GCF_015207245.1 Nostoc cf. edaphicum LEGE 07299 | reverse complement strand
GTCTAATATCAGTACCGAGCGATCGCAATCAATTCATGCTTGTACCTGGGCTGACTTTTCACGGCATCAGGAAAACCTCTCTCTAAATCTCTCTCCTAAAAGGAGAGAGACTTTGAATTTTCCTCCTTCCCGCCACGGGTTGGGGGTTAGGTTTTTGGTGGACTTTTCCACATAACGTGAAAAGTCAGGTACCTGGGAAGGGTTTTTACTGAAACTGCGAGCATTCATGTTTGCATATACTCTCCAACAAGCATTTATCTCATCAGTTAATTTTTCTACTTTTATAGTTCACTCCCAATTACGGTTGCGCTAGAATGCAACCGTAAACTTTTTATGTGCATTTATCTAATTCACCGATTACGCAGCATCCAGAATTTTATAACCCGCAACTTGGGTTATTATGTTAATACTTATTATTCCAAACAATTCGGCCACACTAATTTTCTGCGAAAACTTCGCATAATTCAATTGAGTCCAAAAAACAACCCCAAAATATTAATTTGCGAATCTACAAAAGCCAGCAGCGGGATTTGAACTCGCGACCTTCCGATTACAAGTCGGATGCACTACCACTGTGCTATGCTGGCAAGTCTGACGATTACTCTTAATTAGCAACCACGATTTATTATTGTACCATAATCCGTTTATTTGTCTAGCTGTAAATTCTAAAAAATATCTGCTTCATCATAAATTAGGCTAAAAAATCAGAAATTTTAGCAATATCGCTGTTTTTGCCGCCCTACATGGTTCTTCTGGCGTTGCCATTGTGATGAACCAGAAACAATCAGGCATTCTGAATCACTGATAAAGTTGATAAATTAATATTTATAGCAAAAGCTAACTCAAATCCTGGGTTGAACCCAAAAATACCCGGTCAGTTCTAAAACTGTATTTTCTTGGCACGGTTGAATAAAGGAACAGAAATATATAATTATTTTTTACAGATTATAAGCATGGCAGCATTGCTCGGACGAGATTTATTAAGTCTAGCGGACATCAGTCCTACTGAACTTCAAGAACTCCTGCAATTGGCAACTCAACTTAAATCACAGCAGTTGAAGTTGCAGTGTAATAAAGTTTTGGGGTTGTTGTTCTCCAAAGCTTCAACTCGCACACGGGTAAGTTTTACTGTGGCGATGTACCAACTTGGTGGACAGGTAATCGATCTCAATCCTAATGTCACTCAAGTTAGCCGTGGAGAACCTTTGCAGGATACGGCGCGGGTGTTAGACCGATATCTGGATATTTTGGCAATTCGTACTTTTGCCCAGCAAGATTTAGAAACTTTTGCTCACTATGCGAAGATTCCGGTGATTAATGCGCTTACTGATGCAGAACATCCTTGTCAGGTATTAGCGGATTTATTGACGATTCAAGAAAGCTTTAACACCCTTGCTGGGTTAACTTTAACCTATGTGGGTGATGGGAATAATATGGCTAATTCTCTGATGTTGGGCTGTGCTTTGGTGGGGATGAATGTTAGAATTGCCACCCCTAGCGGATATGAGCCAGATTCTCAGATTGTAGAACAAGCAAGAGCGATCGCTAATAACAAAACGGAAGTCCTCGTCACTAATGATCCAGAATTAGCAGCTAAGGGTTCTGCTGTACTTTACACTGATGTTTGGGCAAGTATGGGGCAAGAAGCAGAAGCAGACAACCGGATGCCAATTTTTCAACCTTACCAAATATCAGAGCAGCTATTAAGTCTTGCTGACCCAGAGGCAATTGTTTTACACTGTCTACCAGCCCATCGTGGTGAAGAAATTACCGGATCTGTTATTGAAGGTTCTCAATCACGAGTTTGGGAACAAGCAGAAAATCGCCTGCACGCCCAAAAGGCTTTGCTTGCTAGTATTTTAGGAGCAGAGTAGGGAATAGGGCACAGGGTATAGGGTATAGTTTTCTTGCTTGTAACCTGTACCCTCTAACCTGTAACCTGTAATATTCTTATTTGTCAAAAGGCAAAAGAGAAAAAAATAATATTGCTTTTGCCTTTCATATTTTTACTTTTCTCTTGTTATGGGGAGTTTTTTGTAGTACTAATGTTCTAGAGACATTTATAATTACTTCTCGCAAATTTATGGAACGTTTAACGGAAGCTCAACAAGAACTTTACGAATGGTTGGCAGAATACATCAAAACGCACCAGCATTCGCCTTCTATTCGGCAAATGATGCAAGCGATGAACTTGAAGTCACCAGCACCAATTCAAAGTCGTTTAGAGCATTTACGCACTAAGGGATATATTGAATGGACTGAAGGACAAGCGCGAACGATTCGGATTTTGCATCCTGTTAAGCAAGGTGTACCAATTTTGGGAACGATCGCTGCTGGTGGTTTAATAGAACCGTTTACTGATGCTGTAGATCATTTAGACTTTTCTAATTTCGAGTTACCTCCCCAAACCTACGCTTTGCGGGTAGCTGGCGATAGCATGATTGAAGATTTAATTGCTGATGGCGATGTGGTATTTCTGCGTCCAGTAGCAGAACCAAATCATTTAAAAAATGGCACCATCGTCGCCGCCAGAGTTGATGGGTTCGGTACTACTTTAAAGCGTTTTTATCGTCAAGGCGATCGCGTTACTCTCAAACCAGCAAATTCTAAGTACAATCCTATTGAAGTCAGCGCTATACAAGTGCAGGTACAAGGTTCTCTGATCGGTGTTTGGCGAGGTTACAACTGAGTAATGGAGAATGGGAGTAGGGAATGGGGATTGGGAAAGATAAGTACTAATGACCAATGACCAATGACCAATGACTAAATAAATATGTACCTGACGAAAAATTCAGTGCAGCAACTGCCCACTTTCCGGTTGAAATTACCATTTACAAGGGAAAGTAAGGGCAGTTATTACACTCCGCAACCATTACCAGGATGCCCAAGAATGCCTCCGTCTCTGCAATTGCGGCAATATCAGCGACAAGCGATCGCTAGCTGGTTTACCAACAATGGCAGAGGGACGCTGAAAATGGCTACTGGTAGTGGTAAAACTATTACTGCATTAGCGATCGCTTGTGAATTATATCAGCAGATTAATTTACAAGTTCTGGTGGTGGTGTGTCCCTACCGCCATCTCGTTACTCAATGGGCGCGAGAATGTGAAAAATTTAATTTGCAACCCATTTTAGCTTTTGAGAATTTACGTACTTGGCAAAGTCAACTTTCTACGCAAATTTATAATCTGCGTTCTGGTTCTCAACGGTTTGTCACGGTGATTACTACGAACTCCACTTTAATTGGAGATGGGTTCCAGTCTCAACTCAAATATTTTCCTGCCAAAACTTTAATTATTGGGGACGAGGCGCATAATTTAGGCGCACCCAAATTAGAAGAAAGTTTACCGCGTAGTGTTGGGTTGAGACTAGCTTTATCTGCCACACCAGAGAGGTATTTTGATGATTTTGGTACGCAATCTCTATTTGATTATTTTGGCCCAGTTCTCCAACCGGAGTTTACTTTGAGGGATGCGATCGCTCAAGGTGCTTTGGTGCATTATCTGTATTATCCGGTGCTGGTGGAGTTAACTGAAGCAGAAAGTATTGCCTATTTAAAGTTAACCAAAAGAATTGGGCGATCGCTACTTTACCGAGATAGAGAAAATGGACAAGCAGGAAGTTTTGAAGATAATGAAGATTTAAAACCGTTGTTGATGCAAAGAGCAAGATTAATTGGTGCGGCGGAAAATAAATTAAATGCTTTGCGGGATTTAATGATTACTCGCCGCGAAACTACTCACACACTTTTTTATTGTAGTGATGGTTCCCAAGATGCGGGACAACGTTCATCTCTACGTCAACTTAGAGCTGTTGCTAAAATTCTGGGAGTGGATTTAGGTTACAAGGTAAGCACCTATACAGCCCAAACAACTTTACAAGAACGAGAAATATTACGTCATCAATTTGAAAGTGGTGAGTTGCAGGGTTTAGTCGCAATTCGTTGTTTAGATGAAGGTGTAGATATTCCGGCAATTCAAACTGCGGTGATTTTATCCAGTTCTGGAAATCCTCGGCAATTTATTCAGCGACGGGGGCGAGTTTTACGTCCTCATCCAGCTAAGGAACGCGCGACAATATTTGACATGATTGTTTTGCCACCAGATTTAGATAGAGAAACTATAGAAGTTGAGCGCAATCTGTTGAAAAAGGAATTACGTCGCTTTGTGGAGTTTGCTGATTTAGCTGATAACGCAGGGGAAGCAAGAATGAAGTTACTTGATTTACAAAAGCGATATGGTTTATTAGATATTTGATGATGAACTATATAGTTGTATTATTTTGTAAAATTTTTCGATTTTTGAAAAAACAAGCATTAAGTATGAAATAATAAAATAATGAGTTTGATAATAATGGGATGTAAGTGGCTTTAAAAATTTTACTTACATCCCATTATGATCTAGATGTTAATATTAATAATAACAGAAAACAATTCAATAATAAAGCTTTTTTCAAATAAAAAAATAGTTTTTACAAAATTAAGGATAACGCAAACAGTGACTTTACGGAGGTAAATACAGTACTAGAGAAAGTTAAAATATAAAAAAATTATATTTCCAAACCGAAGATGTCACAAGATGCGAATATCGATGATGTACAGGAGCCAATAACCAGCGCTCCGCCGGAAGTACGGCAAATTATCGAGCGGGTATGGAAGCTGGAGAAAGGCAGACTAGATAAGAAGATTAACAGCCATATAAATGATAATATTTTGGACATTATTAAGGAGGAGGTGCGATGAAGCTGACTTCAATAAAGCTATGCAACTTTCGCTCCTTTTATGGTACGACACCAGAGATGCTTCTGGCTGGTGGAGATATTCAAAACACAACGATTATTCATGGTAATAATGGCTCTGGAAAAACTAGTTTACTAAATGCCTTTACTTGGGTATTATATGAAAAATTTAGTGCAGCGTTTGCATCGATAGAACAGCTAGTTAATAAGCGTGCGATCGCAGAAGCTCAAAAAGGTCAAGCTGTAGAGTGTTGGGTGGAAATTGGCTGGGAACATGAAGGTAAACGCTATCGAGTCAAACGCACCTGTCGTGGTTATAAAAATGAAGGAGGTTTTGACGCTAGCAAAACTCAATTAACGATGTGGGTTGGTGCGGATGATGGCAAATGGAATATACCAATTCAGCAACCAGACGATATAATTAATCAAATTTTACCCCCTACTTTACATCAATATTTTTTCTTTGACGGCGAGCGAATTGAAGAAATAGTCCGTTCTGTTAAAAAAGCTGAAATTGCCGAAGCTACAAAAATTTTCTTGGGTGTAGAAGTAATCAATCGTTCCATAAGACATTTAGGAG
>NZ_JADEXF010000324.1 GCF_015207245.1 Nostoc cf. edaphicum LEGE 07299 | reverse complement strand
GTATTGAATACCTTCAAAGCGATTACGCACTGCTGACATTGATAAAGCGTTAACTAGATAAATAAACGGTAAATTTTCTTGGGTAATCTTTTGGGTTTCGGCATAAATTTCTTTCCGCTTTGCTGGATCTAATTCCCTTGCTCCTTGAATGTATAACTTAGCAATTTCTGCTTCCCAAGGAGCTACTTCCCAACCTTGAATTGGCTTTTGTCCTGCTTGGGGTTTTTGATTAAACATGTGTAATCCCCCTTCAGGAGACCAGACATTAGCTCCATCATTTGGTTCTAAACCACCAGTCAGACCCAGCATAGAAACCTCCCAGTCTAATGAATTTGACAGCTTATCTGTGTAAGTATTCCACGCTAGAGGAGTAAAATCGACTTGAATACCAATTTTACTCAAGTCTTGTTTAATCTGCGATCCAATTGCTTCACGGATTTTGTTTCCAGCATTGGTGAGCAACGAGAAGCGGACGCGGTTTCCTTGAGCATCTATTAATTGGTTTTTGTCGTTATATTTGAATCCTGCTTTTAGTAGCAGTTCCTTCGCCTTTTGTATATTGTAGTTATAAACTTTTAGGCCTTCTTCAGGCGACAGATAATAAGGGCTTTGCACGGAAATGGGTGAATTTTGTGGTTTACCCAAACCCCGAAAAGTATTGTTAATCATTGTTTGTCGGTCAATCGCATAGGCTACTGCCTGCCGAAACTCTACAGTATTAAACCAACGCGACTTGACTGGATCAACCAGTGGTTTTCCATCCCTTTTACCTTTATTCAAATTGAACAAAATAAACGTTGTACCAGTTGCAGGGCCACCATTGAAAATTTTGAAATTTCCCCGATCTTCTTGCACCTTTAGCAAAGAAAAATAATCTGGTGAGACTCCCACAGTATCTAATCCGCCAGAACGAAATTGTAACAAGGATGTATCTGTTGATTCTACAATTTGCCACACAATCCTTTCAATATAAGGCTGGGATTCTCCTTTTGGCCCTTTGCGCCAATAATAGGGGTTGCGCCTAAACACTACACGCTGACTGGTATCGTAGCGCTCTAGCTTGTAAGGGCCGTTGACGATAATTTGATCTGGAGGAGTATCAACGCCCCATTTTGACAAAAATATTGGCTTACCATCTTGGTCTTTTGTCTTTACAAATTTATCTAGGGTATGGGCAGGCAAAATTGGTAGTCCTAAAGCTCCTAAGAATGGTGCAAATGGTTCTGGAGTCGTAAATTCAATCCGTTGATCATCGATTTTTCGTACCTTTGGCAATGCCCGACTTTCACCAATCCGTAGCACATCTCTAGCATCTGCGGGAATCGCTTCGTTAAGATAAATATCGTTGAAGGTAAATACTACATCATCAGCTGTTAAAGGCTTCCCATCAGACCATTTCAATCCCTGGCGTAGAGTAAAAACAAACCGTAATTTGTCATCCGAAATTTCCCAAGATTCCGCTAAAGAAGGCTCGATTTTCCCACTTATGGGGTTTTCAGTAGTTAATCCTTCATAAATCAGAGGAAAAACATTCGGAACCTCCTGACTGAGAGGATAATTAAAAGTTTTGGGATCGCTGAGAATAGCACTTACTAATTGTGGTACTTGAGCAGTTGCACTTTTGAAGTTAGCTGGGTTGCAGGCGGTAAGTGTAAGTGCTGTTGCTGAAGTTAGAATTATCGGCAACCAAAAACGTTTAATTACCAGAAATATTTTTCTAAAAACTTTCATAGTTTCAAATTTATTTCCATCTTAATCAGTCTGAAATATCTTTATCAGAAGCTAAAAAAAGTTATTCTGAAGCAACTAGTAAGACAACTGCATAAGCACATATACCTTCTTCACGTCCAACGGGGCCTAATTTTTCGTTGGTGGTAGCTTTGATACCAATTTGATTTTGTTGTAATTCTAAAACTGCCGCTAGTTTGTCGCGCATATTGTGAATATGCGGTTTTAATTTTGGACGTTCTGCTACTACTACCGAGTCAATATTTCCCACCTGCCAACCTTGATCCCGAATCAGTTGATGTACTTGATTTAATAGTACTAAACTATCTGCTCCTGCCCATTTGGGATCGCTAGGAGGAAAATAATGACCAATATCCCCCAAGGATAATGCCCCAAGCATGGCATCCATAATCGCATGGGTAAGTACATCAGCGTCACTATGACCTAATAAACCAAGTTCATGAGAAATTTGAATTCCACCTAAAATCAAAGCGCGATCGCTCACCAGTTGGTGAATATCGTAGCCATTACCAATACGAATTTTTGTCATTTGTTCATTTGTCATTTGTCATTTGTCAGGAGTTAGAAATATATTATTCTCTCCCTGCTCCCCCTTCTCCCCCTGCTTCCATTTTTCCAAGAGATCGGGGCGGCGATCGCGGGTTCTTTGAATTTGTTGTTCGTAACGCCACTTTGCGATCGCGGCATGATTCCCACTGAGCAAGACATCAGGCACTTTCAAACCGCGAAAATTCGCAGGGCGAGTATATTGGGGATAGTCCAATAACCCTTCTTCAAAACTTTCTGCTATGAGGGACTCAGTTTTGGCCACGGTTCCTGGGAGCAGCCGCACGACGCCATTAATCAAAGCCATTGCTGGAATTTCCCCACCAGTCAGAATAAAATCGCCCAAAGATACTTCACGAGTTACCAAATGTAACACCCTCTCATCCACTCCTTCGTAATGCCCACAAATAACTACTAACTGGTCATAATTTGTTACCAATTCTTTCAAAAGAGGTTGATTAATTGCTTGACCCTGTGGACTCATCAAAATTATTTCTCTTCGGGGTAGAATCGGCAGCGACTCCACAGCGGTAAAAATAGGTTCTGGCTTCATTAGCATCCCAACGCCGCCGCCGTAGGGTTCATCGTCTACCTTTCGGTGTTTGTCAGTGGTAAAGTCCCGCGGATTAATCAGATGCACTTCGGCAATCTGTTTAGCTAAGGCTTTACCTAGCAGCCCAGAATTGAGAACAGAGTTAAAACAGTCAGGAAAAAGCGTAACTATATCAAAGCGCACAGTTATTCGTATTCGAGGACACTAATCTTAAATTTGAATGTCTAGCAAACATCAGCAAGCCAAGGTCGGGTTAAACTCCAGTTAAACTTTATCAATAGTATCTAAAACTACCGGATCTCCTGGATTTTAGATGGGATCAAAAGTTTTTCTAATTACTTAATTTATGTTTAAATGTTGTCACAACTACATTTAAATTAATAATCATATCAAGTTAACAACTTCCAGGATGCATCGAGCCAGCCTCAGAAAAAAGCGTAGTCTTAACTGCTCATCCCCAACCCTGAAGGGGGAATCTAGCCACATAAAGACTATTTTGCCCTGCTGCAAGTGGACAGGTGAAAAACAAGGCACTGGCTTTGAGGAATGAGAACAAACACGTTTAGACTGAGGCAACGCGAGCGTTAAGCGAGAATTTGGAGAGTGGCTTTCCCCAGTTCCAAACTTCCAAAAAGTGTCCTCTCAAAGAAGCAAAGCGCAAAAACTATCAGGCAACTGAACCTTGTTAAATTCACCTGAAGTTGTTGACAGGAGAACCAAAATGCCGCAATTACAAGCTAAATCGCTAGAAATGAGGACACCCCAAGCAACTAAAACCGCCGTTCTGGTTATCGGAGGTGCAGAAGATAAAGTTCATGGGCGCGAAATCCTACGAACTTTTTTTGGACGCGCCGGTGCTAGTAAGGCTTATATTACAATTATTCCATCTGCCTCTCGCGAACCTGCCATCATCGGTGGTCGGTATATTCGCATTTTTGAAGAAATGGGTGCCCAGAAGGTAGAGATTTTAGACATCCGCGAACGAGAACAGTGTGAAGCCTCCCAGATCAAAGCATCCTTAGAAGCCTGTAGTGGGGTATTTTTGACAGGAGGAGACCAGCTGCGTCTTTGTGGCGTATTGGCAGATACGCCAGCAATGGAAATTATTCGCCAGCGGGTGAGGGCGGGGCAACTTACGTTAGCAGGCACCAGTGCAGGAGCGGCGGTGATGGGGCATCACATGATTGCTGGCGGCGGTAGTGGAGAGACGCCCAATCGTTCCCTAGTGGATATGGCAACGGGTTTGGGATTTATTCCGGAAGTAATCGTTGACCAACACTTTCACAACCGTAATCGGATGGGGCGACTGATTAGTGCGATCTCAGCTCATCCCGATCGCTTAGGTATTGGCATTGACGAAGATACTTGTGCAGTGTTTGAACGTGATGGTTGGCTACAAGTTATGGGCAAAGGCAGTGTCACCATTGTTGATCCCACTGAGTTGACCCATACCAACGAACCCCATGTCGGTGCTAATGAACCGTTAACCGTACATAATTTACGTCTCCATATCCTCAGCTACGGCGATCGCTTCCACTTGTACCAGCGGACTGTATTGCCTGCTGTACACCGAATCTCCAGCTGACGGGATAGAGTATCTGAGGTTACACTGAGTTGACCGCACATTTATTATTTCTTACCGTAGAAAAATGATAAGAATACCATGTAAAAAGAAAAAACTGTTTCTAACGAACAGTTTAGCGGTCAATTCCAGTAAGAAACTAGAATTTTGGTTCCGAATCTCCATCTACCTATTCCCATGAGAATCCTCAAGATCCAGACATTACGCGGCCCAAACTATTGGAGCATTCGACGCCACAAACTGATCGTCATGCGCCTCGATCTAGAAACCCTTGCCGAGACGCCCTCGAATGAAATCCCTGGCTTTTATGAAGGATTAGTTGAGGCGCTGCCAAGTCTGGAGGGTCACTATTGTTCGCCTGGCTGTCGCGGTGGTTTTCTGATGCGAGTCAAAGAAGGTACTATGATCGGCCACATAGTAGAACACGTAGCCTTAGAACTCCAAGAATTAGCTGGTATGCATGTCGGCTTTGGTCGCACCCGCGAAACTGCCACACCCGGAATTTACCAAGTAGTAATCGAATATCTGAATGAGGAAGCGGGACGCTACGCTGGACGAGCCGCAGTAAGGCTGTGCCAGAGTATCGTTGACCGAGGCCGTTATCCCAAGGCAGAACTAGAGCAAGATATCCAAGACCTGAAAGATTTTACCCGTGATGCTTCCTTAGGGCCTTCTACGGAAGCGATCGTCAAAGAAGCAGAAAAAAGAGGTATTCCCTGGATGTCCCTGGAAGCCCGCTTTTTGATTCAGCTAGGCTACGGCGTGAACCAGAAGCGGATGCAGGCGACAATGACGGACAACACCAGCATTCTGGGCGTAGAACTAGCTTGCGATAAAGAAGCCACTAAACGTATCCTTGCTGCTGCTGGTGCGCCAGTACCCAGAGG
>NZ_JADEXF010000323.1 GCF_015207245.1 Nostoc cf. edaphicum LEGE 07299 | reverse complement strand
GTGCATCTGCATTAAATATGTATTTAAACCTATCCTGACCAACCAAATAATTATCAAGACGTTCACGAGAGTGATATCTACGAAAATTGTAGCTGCAAAACTTTTTAGTCTATCCAGCCAGGAGAATATATTGCTTCAAGTTATTCATACATTCACAGAGAAATAACTATAGATATTTAATTATAGTAAAAGGTTAATTCTTGTTATTCGAGTTATATAGTTAGTAATCCTATTTGATTTGTGAGAATTGCAACCCGTATCCCCGATAACTTTATCAAGTCGGGATCTTGTTTCTGCACATTTGATTTAGGATAGCTATATGTAGGTAAATCCGACATATAACTTTATCTATTAGCTCTCTAATTTGCAGCATGACAGCAAGATTGTCACCCCGTAAGAGTTAGATTTTATTCAGACAATATTCAGATGTTCCCGAAATCACCATAAGATAATTACCGCGGTATTTCTAAGATTGAGGAACATTAAATGACGCTATTACAAGATAAAGTCGCAATTGTCACAGGTGCATCCAGAGGAATTGGTCGAGCGATCGCAATTGAATTAGCCTCACAAGGAGCGATCGCAGTTGTCAATTATGCCAGTTCGAGTGCTGCTGCTGAGGCAGTTGTTGCAGAAATTACAAGTGTGGGAGGTCAGGCGATCGCGATCCAAGCAGACGTTTCTAAAATTGAGCAAGTAGACGCACTAGTTAACGCTGTGATGGAAAAGTTTAAGCGTGTGGATATATTAGTCAACAATGCAGGAATTACCCGCGACACACTACTTTTGCGTTTGAAACCAGAAGATTGGCAAGCAGTGATAGACCTGAATCTAACTGGTGTTTTCTTATGTACACGCGCCGTCAGTAAAATCATGCTGAAGCAGCGATCGGGGCGGATTATCAATATTACCTCTGTTGCTGGGCAAATGGGCAACCCAGGTCAGTCAAACTACAGCGCCGCCAAAGCAGGTGTAATCGGCTTTACCAAAAGCGTTGCCAAAGAACTAGCTACTCGTGGCATCACCGTTAACGCCGTCGCCCCTGGATTCATCACCACCGACATGACCAGCGACCTCAACAACCCCGAAGATATTCTGAAATACATTCCGCTCGGCCGCTTCGGTCAACCCGAAGAAGTCGCTGGGATGGTGCGTTTCCTCGCTGCCGATCCCGCCGCCGCCTACGTCACTGGGCAAGTTTTTAATGTCGATGGCGGTATGGTAATGGCCTAAATAGTGCTGAGTTAGGAATTACGAGTTAGTAATTTTTGTCGGGTGTGTTATGCCGTAGGCTAACGCACCAATTTTATCTGGCGATCGCTAACTATTTAATCGCTATTATGCTCTTAGAGAGTTGGGTTATTATAGCTCACTCAACCGAGAATCGCTATATAAAATTAAAGAAGTAAGTTATGTTTGAGTGGCTTCCTGAAAGAATTGAACAAGCTTATCGGGTTTTTCAAGAGTTCTCATTGGACTGGAAATTCATACTGAATCCACCAGCAACAGCAGATGAGATTCAAGCTTGTGAGGTAGCTCTTGGCGTACCACTTCCACCCAGTTATCGGGAGTTTCTGCTGCGATACAACGGAGCCTATTTGTTCTGTACTGACTCAGGTGAAACGTCTGATAGCTCAGTATGGGATAATTTGGGGCTTATTATTCAGGGAACTGATAATCTTGTTAAGTTCAATCAGCACAAGAAGGAAGAGATATATCTCAACGAAGAATGGAATTCATTGATTGCTTTTTGCGATTTAGGGAGAATTAGAACTGGGGATTTCTGTGGATTTGATCCACAACAAACGATGAACTCAGACTATGCAGTACTGGATTGTTTTCACGAACTTGCTCCAGCAGACTGGCGACAAGCCCGGATTGCCTCTTCCTTTGCAGAGTGGCTAGTAAGAATCTTTGATCAAGTAGTTGTACACAAGAAATACCCAGAATACTGGTTTGAAACAGAATCGTCATCATCGTTTTCACTTGCTGAAGAAACGGCAACAGCACTGAATAGACAGGGTTTGAAAAAGGCTCATAGACATGACTATACGGGAGCCATTCGCTACTTTGACCAAGTTCTCCTACTAGACCCTAATAATCACGAAGCTTATTATGAGCGGGGCAATATACACATTGCTTTGAGTAATTATCAGGGAGGAATTGAAGACTTTACTCATGCTATTTGTTCCAATCCTCAGTCTGTGATTGCCTATAATAAGCGAGGACTTGCTCGTTGTAAATTTGGAGACTATGAGGGAGCGATTACGGATTTTGACCAAGCTTTGCACATCAGTCCTAGAGATGCTGAAATCTACAATAATCGAGGGAATGCTCATTCTCATTTAGGAGATAGGCAAAGAGCTATGGAAGATTACCAGAAAGCTACTGAACTTTTGGCTGAGGAGGGGAAGATAGCCGATGAAGGGGACTTCTATGATGATGAAGGTAAGCTAATTTGCATAATAATAAGTACTGAAAAAGTATAAAAACAAACTTACCTATCATTTACATAGTAGGGCTAGCACTGCAATGCCCACCCTACCAGTAACTAAGGCTGTTGGCGTATCCTTTGCCAGACTGTAAAGCCCAAAAGTAGGATAATGCTACTGGCGGTTGTCAGCATCACAGCCAAACTCATACCTTGTATTCTCATCGCCAGCAAGTTGAAAACTAAGGTAATTGACCAAAGCGTAAACGCAGCATTGCGCTGGGAGAGTCCCCAAGCAAGTAAACGGTGGTGCAGGTGGTCTTTGCCAGGAGTACTGAGAGGGTTATTTCCTGCTAGTAGCCGCCGCACAAATACTTGAGTAGTGTCTAGCACTGGCAACAACAGAAATAAAACCGTAGGAATTAGGGCATAAACTGTGTTTTGTTGCAGTTTGCCTAAAATACTAGTTGCTGCCAGGACATAGCCGAAAAAGTATGCTCCGGCATCACCCATAATAATTCGTGACGGATGGAAATTATGGCGCAAAAATCCTAGTGCAGCACCTCCCAAAGCTGCAAGTACTAAGATTGCCGCGGCACGATTGTTAAATTGAGCTGCAACACCCAACAAACTCATGGCGGTAATAAAGCTAATTCCTCCTGCCAAGCCATCCATACCATCCATCAAGTTGATGGCGTTGGTAATCCCTACTACCCATAGTACCGTTAGCAACATGGACAGAAGTGAGTCGATGGGAGTGCCAAACAGGACTTTGACACTGATGCCATTAGCTACTAGCAAAAGTGCCGTGACAATTTGCGCCCACAATCGCACAGAGGGCGGTAAGCCAAACTGATCGTCAATAAAGCCCACAAGGACTAATATCGAACCCCCCAACAGAATAGTGAGCACCTGAGCCAATACGTTTTGGAGTTCGATCGGTCGTAAAAGGCTAGCTAATACCAGCGCGGCAATTACACCCGCGTAGATAGCCAGCCCCCCTGCATTGGGTAAAGGTTCTCGGTTGAGTCGCCGTGCGTTGGGTTGGTCAGCCCAACCTACCCGCAAGGCGAATTTGCGTACTGTCGGAATTAAACGCCAAGTTACAAGCCAAGCCAAGAGGAACGTAAATACTACTGCCAACCAGCCGGTGCCGCTAGGGTCGGCAATACCAAGGTACTTAAGGGAGTTGTCTAGATTCATCTCCCAATTCAAGCATTACTGCCAGTATGTAATATGAGCATCACCTGTATATTAATCAATTTTTTTTATTTCCATTTGTAACTTGAGTAGGTTGAGAGATTAGCACTCTGGCGCTGTGAGTGCTAAATTGTCTAATGGAAGCGCTGGAGAAATGAAACATGGCGAAAATTATTGCATTTGACGAGGAATCTCGGAGAGCTCTAGAAAGGGGTGTTAACGCCCTTGCCGATGCTGTAAAAATCACCTTGGGGCCTAAAGGTCGCAATGTCCTTTTAGAGAAAAAATTTGGCGCACCTCAAATTGTCAACGATGGTATCACTGTTGCCAAGGAAATTGAATTAGAAGATCCTTTGGAAAATACTGGTGCAAGACTCATCCAGGAAGTGGCCTCAAAAACTAAAGATGTCGCCGGAGATGGGACAACCACCGCCACAGTTTTAGCACAAGCTTTGATCCGGGAAGGTTTGAAGAACGTCGCGGCGGGTAGTAACCCAGTTAGCTTGAAGCGCGGGATCGACAAAACTATTGAGGCACTGGTAGAAGAAATTGCCAAAATAGCCAAGCCTGTAGAAGGAAGTGCGATCGCTCAAGTTGCCACTGTTTCTGCTGGTAACGATGAAGAAGTTGGCCAAATGTTAGCTCAAGCAATGGAAAAAGTCACCAAAGATGGTGTAATTACCGTTGAAGAATCTAAATCCCTCACAACTGAACTAGAAGTAGTTGAGGGGATGCAGATTGACAGGGGTTATATTTCTCCCTACTTCGTCACCAACAATGAGCGGCAAATCGTCGAATTTGAAAACGCCCGCATCTTGGTCACAGATAAAAAAATCAGCAGCATCCAAGATTTAGTGCCGATTTTGGAAAAAGTTGCCCGTTCTGGTCAGCCTTTGCTAATTATTGCTGAAGATGTCGAAGGTGATGCTTTGGCAACTTTAGTAGTGAACAAAGCGCGGGGTGTACTAGCTGTGGCTGCGATTAAAGCACCTGGATTTGGCGATCGCCGCAAAGCTTTGTTAGAAGATATTGCGATTCTCACCGATGGACAGTTGATTTCTGAAGAAATCGGCTTAAGTTTGGATACCGCTGCTCTAGAAGCGCTGGGAACTGCCCGCAAAATCACTATTGACAAAGAAAGCACCACAATTGTCGCTGGCAGTGTCACCAAGCCAGAAGTACAAAAGCGGATTGGTCAAATTCGCAGACAGTTGGAAGAAACTGATTCTGAATACGATCAAGAAAAGCTCCAAGAACGCATCGCCAAGCTCGCTGGCGGCGTGGCAGTGATTAAAGTGGGTGCGGCAACCGAAACCGAACTCAAAGACCGTAAACTGCGGATTGAAGACGCGCTGAATGCTACTAAAGCGGCTGTGGAAGAAGGTATTGTTCCTGGTGGTGGAACAACCTTGATTCACTTAGCTAAAGCGGTAGAAGCGATTAAAAAGACCTTACAAAATGACGAAGAAAGAATTGGGGCTGATATTGTCGAACGAGCGCTAGAAGCTCCCTTGCGCCAAATAGCAGATAACGCTGGTGCTGAAGGTTCTGTGATCGTCTCTAGAGTCCGCGAGAGCGACATCAACACTGGCTATAACGCTGCTACTGGCGAATTTGAAGACTTGATTGCTGCTGGTATTATCGACCCTGCCAAAGTCGTGCGTTCAGCTTTGCAAAATGCTGGTT
>NZ_JADEXF010000322.1 GCF_015207245.1 Nostoc cf. edaphicum LEGE 07299 | reverse complement strand
GGGAACCAGAAGGTGGAAAGACTGGATTCGTCAAGATGTCTTCGGGGAAGGTAGTAATAGTTTGCAAATGACTAACGGCAGTATTGACGCTGAGTAAGTTGTTTGCACCTGCATCAGCTGCAACTAACTTATTGCCATCTATTACGAAACCCAAAGGATTGCTACCGACATCACCACCATCGGAATTATTGACAAGTTCATAGTTAGCTAAATCAGCAACACTCGTCCAGGAATTGGTATTAAAGTCGGGAGCAATGATTTTACCGAGGTCAGTGTTACCCAAATTGCGATCGCGAAAGGTTGGATTCGCCCCATACCCAATCAGAACATAAGGTTTACCTGTAGCATCAAATTGGATATCACGAGGACCACCTGCGCCAGTACCATCTGGTAATGCTATGGAAGAAAGTCCTGTAAGTATGCGTTTGGTTTTACCATTTTCAATTTTGGTAACTGCCCCACTTGTGCCATAGCATAAAGAGTCACCTTGACCACTTGCTGGTGGAACACAAGCACCACTTCCCCCGATTCCCGCTTCTGTAACATAGAGACCGCCATCAGGGCCAAAACTCAGACCACCGGCATTATATAAACCGTCGGCGATTACTGAAAAGGATGCAGCTGAGGCAGCTTTCATTCCCGAAAAGGCGGCAACACAAAAAGTTAGGAAGGTAATAGTAAGTTGTTTGAGTTTCATGTTTTGTCTTTTGTCCTTTGTCATTTGTTAATTGACCAATGACTAATGACCAATGACTAATGACTATTAGCTAGTGATTCTTGAATTTTTGGTAGATAGCTCATTCCTCGGTCAAATGATTTGAGGTTGCCAGCTTTGGCCTCGAGTAAACGTTTGATGTTCATGCTCTCAGCGCCATAGTCTTCAATCTGAAGTTTGCCGTGGGTTACAGTTCCATCTGTTTTCCAGAATGTAATTCGATGTAGGATGAAACCAGAGGCTTCTGGGTCAGCGAAAGAGTATGCAGTTGGAATCAGTAACGCTACAGAACGCTGATAATATTCGTAATCTGGATAAAAATGTTCTTGTTCGAGTAAGTAGTATTTACTCAAAGAATGAACTCGTACAGACACTTTTACTTTTTGGTCATATTCATCTTTGAATTCACCTGATTCAGCAGTGATCTCACCATTGGGTCGCAGTAAATGCGCCCACTCATCTACATTTTTTAAGTCTTTTAAGTATTCAATGCCGATTTCAATTGGGGCATCAACATAAATAGTGTCTGTATCGATAAAGTGGCTTCCTTTGGCTGCTGAGGTCAGACCGGCTTTGCGTTCCAAATTACCTTTGAGAGAACGACATTCAGAAGTATGTACTGTATGAATTCCCTGCATAATCATTTGAGTCTGCCGTTTGGGATCGACAAAGCTCAACCAGTGAAAATACACACCTTTTTCATCTGTTCCAGGCTCGATATAATCTGTAGGAAATAGCAAGACAGGGTAAACCTGAAAATATTTCTGATACTCTAATCCACAGTGCCACTCAATGCCGTAGAAAAGTGGATTTTCTAATTTTTTAACATGATAATAGAGATTTTTGTGATAACCAGACGCAGTTCCGAGCCAAGTATCTTCGTCAATTTGCTCTTTCATCCGGCTATAAAGCGTCCATTCATCCAAGTTTTTTAAACTACAAAGATACTCAAAAGCGCTTTCTGGGGAAGTAGCAATATATGCTGATGTAGCAAAGGTATTTTTTTCCATTGTTCACTCCTTAAAATAATAACAATTAGGCTGCGATCGCTTTAGTCTTGGTTCGCTTACTATTGATTCGGTCTTCTGCTAATCGTCTAGCAGCATCGTTAGTAGTAACTCCTTCCTGTTTCGCAATCTCAAAAATTGCTAATAGCGTGTCATAAATGTTATGCACTTGCTTGAAAGCTTTTTCTTCGTCATAACCAATCATTTCGTTGTAAACATTGATTAGTCCTCCAGCATTAATTACATAATCAGGGCTATAAAGAATCCCTTTTTTAGCAAGCATTTGACTATGTAGTTGCTCATTTTCTAATTGATTATTAGCTGCACCAGCAATAATCGAAGCTTGTAGGAAAGGAATTGTATGACTATTAAGAATTCCTCCTAAAGCGCAAGGAGCAAAAATATCTACATCAAGTGAGTAAATTTCGGTTGTTTCTACAACAGTTGCACCAAAAAGGCGTTTCACTTCTTCCGCTTTTACTGGATCTACATCACTAACAAAAAGCTGGACATCATGCTCATGTAAGTGACGGCAGAGATTTTTACCAACATTTCCTAAGCCTTGAACTGCAACTTTCATGCCATCAAGTCTTTTACTCTGCCAACGAGATTCTACAGCGGCTTTAATTCCGAGAAAAACTCCTAGTGATGTTATGGGAGCAGGCCCACCAGATTTTTCTGATACCCCAACAACATATTTCGTTTCTTGACTAATTGTCCGCACATCGTCAGGGGTAATATTGACATCTTGTCCGGTAATAAAACGCCCATTCAAGCTGTCAACAAAACGTCCATAAGCTCTCAACAAATCATCTGTCTTATTTTCAGGATTAGCGATAATGACTGCTTTGCCTCCACCAGCTGGAATGTTGGCACAGGCAGCTTTATATGTCATTCCACGACTCAGACGAAGTGCATCTTTTAACGCAGCTTCTTCGTTGATATAAGGCAAGATTCTTGTAGCTCCCATCGCTGGGCCCAAGGTTGTGTCATGGATGGCAATAATTGCCTTAATTTCGGGGTTTTTACCATGACAAAAAAGAACTTGTTCGTGACCCATTTCTCTAACAGTTTCAAATAGCAGCATCTTGACCTCTCGATATTGTTTAGGATTGGTTAGAGAAAGTAATGACCATTACAAAATGTAAATATATAGACACAAAACAACTCTCGAACATTAAGATTAGATGAAGTTAAGAAGAGACTTAGGATTTAAAAATCAAAAATTTAAAATTCCAGTTGATTGGGTATAGTTTTTGGCTGGAATAAGGTTTTTGCAATTTCTAAATTTATCCTTTGTCTTTTGTTGAATGGACTAATGCAAACTGGATTGTAAAGTCCAACTTGTTGAGATGTTTTAGTGTCTATAAAAATTGCAGGAAATTGCCAGGTTTTAAAGTTAAACCATTGGGAATGAAACTTGCTTGACTGCATTTTTAGCAGCACTTGATTTAATTCCTTGGGCTGCCAAACTCTTATTACGTCCACCAGAAGGTGCTGGTCGATCGGCGTCAATCACTACATCAATGAGAAAAGGAACATTTGATGCGATCGCTTGTTCTAATGCGGCTTCAATATCCGACTCTCTGACGACGACGATCGCTTCTGCTCCCATCCCACGAGCAATCATGGCGAAGTTTGTGGGTGGAAGTGTTGCATCTGCGCCCTTTAACCCCAAGATTTTCATCCCTTGATGGCACATGTTGTAACGCGCATCGTTAAGTACAATCCAGATTGCGGGAATTTTGTATTTCACGGCTGTGCTGATTTCGTTATTCATCAGCATTGCTCCATCGCCGACAATCCCTACAGCCTTGCTTTTACTCGCCAGTGCTGCACCCAATACTCCTGTGACGGCGTGACCCATTGCGCCGACTCCGGTGCTGACTCGGTAACGATTGGCTTCGGAAAATTGGAGTAGATGAGTTGACCAAGTAAATGAGTTACCACACTCCGCCATAACTATGGCATCGCTATCTTCAACAATGATCTTTTGAATTGCTGCCATCAATACTTCTGGCCGCACTGGATAATCTACCTCTGGTGCAGGTTCGATTGCTTTGTGTTCTGGACGAGGTAGCGACATTGTGGAATCAGGAGCATCTGGTAATTGCTGCAACAACTCTTCCACAAAAGCTTTGATATCAGATCGAACTGCAAAAGTTTCAACGTGGGGATAGGCTACACCTGGCACTTCCGGGTCAATATCTACATGGACAAAACCTCCTTTTGGAACCAGCGCCGAACTCCAAAAAGAAGTCGGTTCACCAAGGCGGGTTCCTAATACGAGTGTGCGTAGTGGAGGTTGTTCTTCCATATAAGTTAAGACGGAAGCATGACCGCCCAAACCTGTAACGCCCACAAACTGGGGATGATCTTCAGGGAAAATACCTTTACCACGGGGTGAGCACATGACTGCGGCTCCCGTTCTTTCAGCGAGTTCAAGGATTTCCTCTGCTGCATCACGCGCACCGAAACCAACCCAGATAGCAAAGGGGCCAGATGATAATAACTCTACAGATTTAGCGATCGCTTCTTTGGAAGCAGTCATCGGAAACGGAGTAACATCTAGCTGGGGTAAAGCTATATTCTCAACTAAACTTGTCTGCACAGCGGTGGGAATACTCAAATGTGCCACAAATCCGCCTGGTTGCGCCATCGCTAATGCAAGTTTACGAAAAATCTG
This sequence comes from Nostoc cf. edaphicum LEGE 07299, assembly GCF_015207245.1. Taxonomy (GTDB): domain Bacteria; phylum Cyanobacteriota; class Cyanobacteriia; order Cyanobacteriales; family Nostocaceae; genus Nostoc; species Nostoc edaphicum_B. The sequence goes on along the minus strand of NZ_JADEXF010000322.1, from coordinate 912 downwards.
CGGTAATTGAGCCGCAGATTCAATCGTGATTGCATAGTTAAATAACGCTCCTGGGGTAAAAATTCCTCCACTGGGTAATGTGTAAGTGCTGGTTTCTTGAATTGCCCAACGTCCACGCTGCGGTGCTGAGGTGCAAGCCGACAACAAAATTACCTTTGCACCTTCACCACGAGCCGCAAATAACCCGGTGAGGGCGTTGGTGATCCCCGGTCCTGCTGTGGTAAAAACTACAGTCGGGCGATTATTCGCAAAGTAAGCTTCGGTGGCTGCAAAGGCTGCTCCGGCTTCATGGCGGAAGTTCAACACCTCTATGCTGCTATTGGATAGCGCACCCCAAATGCTTGCCATCGCGCCACCTGCGACACCAAAAGCGTAGCCTACTCCTAAATTTACCAACATCTGAGCGATCGCATCGGCAACTGAGAGTGTTGGAGCTATTTCATCGTTTAAAAAAGGCTGAATTCCCCCATTATTCTCCGATTCATCAAGCTGACGGGAGTCAGACACAGATTCTACATATCTGTTTGCTCGAAGTTCCTTGTATGGCTCAGTGGTGATGAGAGGATTTGAACCAGTATAATTTTGACTCATTGGTTTCACGTAATTTTAGAAAGTTAGACAAAGGCTTTTTAGTTTACAATCACAACGCTAGAAATATTTAATACAAACAACTCTGTTGTTTACTACAGCTCTGACCTAGCTTGGACGATAGTAGAAATAGTTGATTGCTGCTGATTGATGCTTGTGAGCGCAGTACCAAAAATTTTGACCAAAAGCATACAACAGTTGAGGCTGTGCTTCATACGGTCAGAATAAAGGAGATAAAGACTGTGGTGCAATCAAAAATCTTTTGATGGGGATGTCAAATTTTTCGCTTCTATGATGATGACTATAGTACCTAAGTAGATGGAC
>NZ_JADEXF010000321.1 GCF_015207245.1 Nostoc cf. edaphicum LEGE 07299 | reverse complement strand
CTATTCCCATCATCATCAACCCTGTGAGTAATCCTGAATCTTATGAAAAAGTTATGAAATACATTCAAAAAGCAACAGGATATTCTTTGTCTTGAAATTCCTGTGTAGCAGAACAAGATAACAATAAAGTTGAAAAACAGATTTACTGTCTTTTCAATGTTAAAAATGGTTTGAGGAAATTTTTGCTCAAATAGCCTAGCTATTGAATCATCTTTTTTGTAGAGTTATCTAAGAAGAAAATTGTAACTTTAGTGGTAAGGTGCTGATTCTAAAATTGCATATAGCTCACTGCCATTCATCAAAAATTTGTTTTATCCGCTCAATTGCCGTGTCTGCTGCTTCTTCTGGAGATATGCTATTGACAACTATTCCATTGAGAGCTTTACCCCAAACATTCTCTTCTAAAACTAGGCTGTAAGCAGGGTTTTGGACAATATAAAATGGGCGAGTATTTTTAGTTAGTGTTTGAGTTGCAGTGGAAAGATGAGGATCTGCTGGATTTGTCCAAAAAGGATCTTTCCAAATAGGCTTCATTACTGGTAGATACCGACCTCCGGTAGCTTTGAGATAGTTTCCTATGATCTCAGGTTTAATTAAATACGCGAGAAAGTCTTTAGCTACCTTCTGGTTTTTAGACTCGGAAAACAAAACTATTTCATTAATCGAGACTAAGAAGCGCATCGGTTTACCATTAGGTTTGTTCGGAAATTCTAGGATACCAAGCTTGTTACGATAGGTATCAGAATCTTGGCGAACAGCAGCAGAAATCGAGAGCGAGGAGTTAGGTGTCATAACCACGCCACGATTGAGCAAGCTGCGATTATTGTCTGGATTTAACCAGTTTACTGCGTCTGGTGGTACGTAGCCCTGCTGAAAAAATTTCGCATACCACTCTAAGCTTTTAACAATACCTTGATGCACCTTGGGATCGTTGAGGAGAAGTTGACCCTTGGAGTCTAAAATTTGGACATTGTATGCCTCTAAAATCTGCTCAAACAAGTAGTAGGTATCTGTAGATCCAGTGGAGAAAGGAAAGCCTAACCCGTAAATATTCTGTTTTTGCTGTGCGCGCAAATCATCCTGCACTTGTTTCCAAAACTCCCAGAAAGCATCCCACTGTTTAGGAATATCGCTTTGAGTTCGACCTACTTTCTCTAGTAAGTCTCGCCAGTAGAAGATGTGAATTGTTAATTGATTAATTGGGACTGCATAGTAACTCGGTTTTTTATCAACGTTGTTATATAAACGAACTGCTTCCAACACACCTTCAGAATAAATACTTTTGACTGGCTCAATTACATCAGAGACATCTGCCAATTTACCTTCCCAGGCAAGACGTGGATATAGCTCCCTCTCAGCACTGCTATTTATGACGAGATCGGGTGAATTACCTGCCTGAAGTGCCCTTTGAGTCTTTTGTGGCAACTCATCATTAGTATAGAAAGTAAGTTTAATTTTGTTGCCGCTTTGCTGTTCCCAGTTACTAATAATCTTCTGGAGCGCTTCATCCTCTTCCAAAGTATAACCTTTATCTGACCAAATCTTCAGGACTTTACTGTTAATAGGAGATTCGGTGACTGAGGATTGGTTAGATTTTAAGATGTTAATGCAGGCAATAATTATCAAGCTGAGTATCAATGCCACGAGTACGTAGCGATGGCTAGCTTTTATTACCATTACGGTAAAACTTTGCTTGGCTTTTTGCTGATTCTTAAAGCCTTTAGCCATTGGACTGGCTTTGCTTCTGAATAACATGCTCATTTTATGATTTTTGCCAGAAAAACATCTTTACTGCATCTTCTGACATTACATAGCGCTTATTCAAGTTTAAATAGTTGCTTTTCACTTACTTTTCACCATCAACCAGAATTGCTAAGTAAGTGAGCAAGAATAAATTAAATTATGTTACGTAATGTAAAACTAATAAAATTATCTCTTCGTTAGAGCTTAATTTCTCTTCTAATTTGTAAAGACAGATGTCTCTAGCTGGGGTTGTTTGAACCATAATTTAAAATCTTGAATAGTTTTGCCATGCCAACTTTGCTGCACCTACTATTCCTGCAAAATTGCCTAACTCCGCTGGCAATATTTGTAAACCCGCTCGTGATAAAGGCTGCACTCGCTTCTCAATTTCTGCCTTCACACTTGGTAAGAAAAACTCAAAGCTACCACTGATACCGCCACCAATCACGATCGCTTGTGGTGTGAGTACATAAATCAAACTCGTTAAACCAATTCCCAAATTAACACCATATTCTTGCCAAAAAGTCAATGCTGCGGCATCTCCTTGTTGAGCAAGAAAACCCAATTCGATGGGTTCCTTGAGAGTGCGACGACGAATTGCAGTAGCACAGGCATATTGTTCCAAAGAGCCTCGATTGCCACTATTACAAATTGGGCCATCAGGATTTAAGGAAATTAAACCCAATTCTCCGGCGGCTCCTTGATGTCCAATAAATAGTTTGCCATCAAGGATAATTGCGCCACCAACCCCAGTACCTAAAGTTAGCAGAATTAGATTTTGAAAGTGGCGACCGGCTCCTAGCCAAGCTTCTCCCAAAAGAGCGCAATTGGCATCATTAGCGATCGCAGTTGGTTTGCCAGTTTTAGCTTCTAACCAGTCTGCTAAAGGCACATCGATCCATCCAGGTAAGTTAATAGCGATTTTGGCAATGCGTCCTGCGGCATCGGATGGGCCAGGAGTACCAATACCAATCGCAACAGCTTGATTATCTGGATCGATTTGAGCGATCGCATCTACCAGAACCGCCAACACCGCTTCCGGCGTTGTTGGTTGAGGAGATACCACAGTCAAAGATTGCAGACAAGTACCATCATCTGCAAAACGCCCCAGCTTAATTGCCGTTCCCCCAACATCAATGCCAATTACTTGAATTTTGTCATTTGTCATTTGTCATTTGTCATTTGTAATTGGGTATGAGGCATTGGGCATTGGTAATTGGTGAACAGTTATCACCTATTCCCTATTTTCTATCATTGAGTTCAAAATCAACAATTCGTCAGGCTTTTAGGATTTGGCACGAAAATATTCTAAATTTTCTGTCCTATTGGGTGCGACTCGTAAATTAGCAACAGTCATAGTACGAACACTAGATTGCTCTTGCCAAGCCGTGATTGGCGCACCTCTTAAGATACCAGCAAGAGCAAAGGAAAGGATAAACCCGCCAGTAGCGGCAGCAATTAACGTTAGATTATCTTTCATACAAATCTCTGTATTGTTTATTTGTCATTTGTCATTTGTCGTTTGTCCTTTGTCTAAAACTAATGACCAATGACTACTTTCGGATTCTATTTTCTCTCCGTAATCGGGGATTGACAAATTCATTTAACCCTTCACCAAGTAGTGATAACCCTACCACCATGAATGTCATCGTTAAACCAGGGAAAAGTGTAGTCCACCAAATGCCAGTAGGTAGAGCTTCTAAGGCTTGTTTTAAATCATGTCCCCATTCTGCCACTTCTTCGGGAAGTCCTAGCCCCAAAAAGCCTAAACCGCCCAACACCAAAATCGCATCAGCGGCGTTGAGTGTGAATAGGACAGGTACGCTTTGAATGACGTTGAAAAACAGATAACGAGAAAGTACAACCCAAGTAGAAGCGCCCATTGCTTGAGCAGCTTCGATGAACACTTCAGTTTTCACGCTCACGGTGTGGTTGCGAACAACGCGGTAATATTGGGGGATGTAGGCAATGCTAATAGCGATCGCTGCATTTAATATCCCACGCCCCACCACAAATGCCAGTGTCACAGACAGCAGTAGCCCCGGTAGAGTGTAGATACTATCCATAATAAATAGCAACACCTTATCTAACTTCCCGCCGAGATAACCACTCAGCATCCCCAAAGGCACACCGATAATCATACTCAGCGCTGTTGCCAAAATCACCACCTGCAAAGCAGCTTGAGCACCGAACAATGTCCTAGAGAACACATCATAACCCAAACGACTAGTACCAAACCAATGTTTAGCTGAGGGTGGCTCGTGAATTGGATTAGAGAGAAAATCTTTGGGATTTTGCAGCCATCCCCAAGCCTGCAATACGGGAGCGAAGAATGCCAGGAAAATGAAAAATAGGGTAATGGCTAACCCGATGAGCATGAGTTTTTGGGAAAGATTGAGACTTTTGCCAAACTGCAAAAATGTCGGTAGTCGCCGTTTTGTAATGGCCATAAAGCGATCGCCTGGAGCAAAGCTTGATACGCTGACCATTTTACATATTAGATAGGGGATTGCGTAAACATCCTGAATAAAAGTCCGACTACCTGACGCTGGATACAGAGCTAGACTGAGTTAGAGGTGAAATTATGCCTGATTTTTGCCGAAGCTTTTAACTACGATTCAGAATACTACCTATATTCGCGATCGTCTTTATCAACGAATCAGTCATTTTGATGATGCAGCCTTTGATTTTTTTGACACACTTTCAGTATTTTAACTGTGGTCTTGGCTGTTAATAGTTAATTAATATGTAGCACAATATTTTATATTATCTTAGTCATTGTGAAACCTCTTCTACAGACTTACTTAGAACAAGAAATCTGGATACTAGTGAGAGATAAGTGGTATTTCGCCACAATTATCGGAGTTTGGGATGATTTGTTGTGGTTTAAACATAGAACTTACAACAAAGACACAGAAGAAGATACTTTCTGGGAAATGGTTGTGAAAATCAGTGAAGTAATTGCTATTGATAAAGTTAAGTCTGTTATTAGTAGAAAACCAGATATGCTTATTTCACGACTACTAGAAACTGAGCAAGATACAAGCGATCGTCATCAAGATAATTAATATTAATTAGCTCAATTTAGGAGATAGACTCATTCTTTGCACCTGTTTCAAGATGCAAAAAATGAGCAGTAAAGTTGTTGGCTATGACGCAATACAGTTCAGAATGAGCAACAAAACCCTGATGTAGAGACGCGATTTATCGCGTCTTAAAATACCAATTATCTATCTACACTAATAACCTATAACCCAAACGTATTGGGCTATGGCAGGTATTGGATATTGGGAACTGACCAATACCTACTATCTCAAAGATTACTTTCAATCAACTGGCGATATTCGCTCTTTTGCTTCACGCCTTTGACTTCCTTGACCAGTTCCTTATTTTTGAACAATTGAACTGTTGGCGTTCCTGTCACACCAGCATTTTCAGCAATATCTCGGTCTTTGTCGATGTCAATTTCTACAAAGTGAATTTTGCTGTCAAATTCATCCACCACTTTATTTAAAATTGGCTTCAGGGTATGACAAGGGCCACAACCAGGAGGGACGTGTTTAACAAGGAGCTGTCTCTTATA
>NZ_JADEXF010000320.1 GCF_015207245.1 Nostoc cf. edaphicum LEGE 07299 | reverse complement strand
CGAGGAGGTTGTCCTTGAACGTAGGAGAGGGGCTGGGGGAGAGGTCAAAATAGCACTCGTCGAACTCACGTTATATTAGCCCTGCAATTAATTACAAGGCTAATATAGTAGAAGTTGTTAGTTATTTCACTTTTTCAAAACTACATTGAAAGAATTTAAATACCCAGTAATGGTTTTAGCTAGTGTCTTTTGCTGTTTTTTTGTAGTGATTGCCATTACTTGATATAGTCTTCCTTCGGCAACATACATTCTACTTATAGTAATTTTCCCTCCAGAATTGATGTACTGAATTTCTTTGCCGGGATGATTATTGTAACTACGAATGTTTCGTTGACTAATTAAATTACTTTTCGTAGTCTTTAAAGCCATATCCCGTGCATTATTAAGTACAGCTTGAGGATCGGCCATTTGACCGTAACTATAAGGAAAATCATTGTAAGCAACTATGTATGCTACCTGCTGTTTTGGCGGTTGAGCGACAAATATTTCTAAGGTAATTTCCCCCATGTAAGTTTTTTGGGATTCGGTATTTCTATTGGGGTTTCCCGGCATCAAAATTGTAAAACGTCCATCTGGAGCGGTGTATAACTTCCATTGTGGCTGCACGGGTTGAGAAACCTTTGGTTTGACAACAGCTACCGGAGATTTGGGTTGACGCGCTTCTACAAGAACAGAACCACCACAGACTATCGTGGCGGCTATTAGTGGCAACAGACTTTTAACTGTCATATTTTTTGCCCTTTGAGATGCTGATCTCACTGATGATGCCAGCTGTTATAACCTAGCAGCACATAAAGCAGCACCAATTAGGCCGACTTGCGAGTTGAGGATAACATACACGGGAATCTCTTCGAGGAGGCGGCGCATCCTACCTTTTTGGGTGAAATTCAATAAGAAACCGCTATTTTGGATTAAGGATAGGATTTTCGGTGCAATTCCACCAGCGATGTATAAGCCACCGTAAGGTAGGAGTTTCAGGGCGAGATTACCGGCTTCTGCACCGTAAGCTTCTACAAATAATTGCAAAGTTTGTTCGCAGAGGCGATCGCGTTTTTCTAGTGCAGCTGTACCAATGACAGCACCAGGATCGACACTTTTCTCTTCCTGTCCCGCTTCTTGTTCCCAAGTTCTAACTATTTGGGCAATATCTGGTGATTCTGTGGCAAATTTGCGATCGCGCAGAAATTGGTAAATTGCCACAATTCCCATTCCAGAAACCACGCGTTCCACAGAAACGCGCTGGATATCATGTTTACCTAGCAGGTATCTCAACAATTGAAACTCGATCTCGTTTCGAGGAGCAAAGTCAGCGTGTCCACCTTCTGAAGAAAAAACTTGATAGTAGTTTCCCTGTCTAATTAAAAATCCTTGCCCTAAACCAGTACCAGCACCAATAATTGCAATTGGGGCTTCAGGTTGAGATTTGCCAACTTGCAACGTCAGCAAGTCTTGTTTTTGTAAACCTAAAATGCCGTAACCAATGGCGGCGAAGTCGTTAATCAAAGAAATGTGAGGGATACCCAATTCTTCTTGTAGACGTTCGGTATCCAAGAACCAAACTAAATTGGTCAGTTTGGCAGTATTTTTGACAATGGGGCCGGCGATCGCAAAACAAGCCTTATCTGGTGTAGGTGTATTAGCTTTGACCAAAAACTCCTGCACTATCGGTACTAAATCAGGAAAATCGGCACTGTGGTAACTTTCCTGATAAATAGTATGTAGAACCGATGAATCTGATGTTTCAACCAATCGCAGAATAGTTTTTGTACCGCCGATATCTCCTGCTAGTAACAAAGTCATAGAATTTATTGGTGAATTAAATTACTTTTTTTGTAAGATGTACTCAACGTATCAGAAGCCATGAACGCAAATCTCTATCAGAGGTTTAAGCAAATCGAATAACTTCTTCTATGTGGGTTAAATGGGAAGTATCTCCCGTTAGTTCTAATAACCATTCTGGTTCCTGGCGTACCACTTTTACCAGAGAACACAAAGAAGCTTTGACTTCTGTTTTGGCGATTTCCCCCACTAACCCCATTGCTCCGCCCAATACAGATGCACCATGTGCTACTAGCAGGATATCCTCTGGGTAGAACTCAGTAGCTAAACATCTAGCAGTTTGTCCAGAACGTTCTCGCACTTTTTCGTGAGTTTCAGGAAATTTTGCGGCGATGCGCGAGGTATAGCTGCTGTCAATTCTGGGGAATAACTCTGCTAATGCTGGAGTTGACAGTCTTACGGGTTCTTCCGTCATCCAAACTGGATTTAGCCATTCACTCAAGCCTGTTTCGAGTTTAATCGGCAAGTCGAGCATTTCTGCAACTGCGTTTGCCGTTTGTACGGTTCGTAGAAAAGGAGAAGCGAAAATATGGCCAATATTTCCTCCTTTTAATCGTTTAGCTAACTGCTGTGCCTGCACCATACCATCATCAGACAAGGGTGGATCGTAGCGTCGTTCGGCGGTAAGAAACCAATCGGGGTTTACGAAGTCGAGGCGGTTAGCGTGTCTTGCTATCCAGACTATTTGACTCATGGGTTTAATTATTCCGGTGAATAGAATTCGCCGCTAAACAAATATATAGATATCTGCAAGGAGGGCTGCAAATATTAATATATGACAAAAATTGTAATAATATTTAATAATGCTAATTATTAGGAAAAGTTATCGGTTTAAATTCGCCCAGACAAAATCTTCTAAATCAGCTTCAGTCGCAAATTTCCAACTATTACCCGTTTTTATTAATCTATACGATTGCTTATAACTTTAACCATCCAAATAATTGCCCTACAGTTAATTTAAAATCGCTAACTAAATCGGGAACTGGTAATATTTCTTGTTCTTCTTGTAAAAGTTCTGGTTGCTGCTTTGGTGGATAAACTAAAACAGAGCGATCGCCTGGATCAATTAACCAACCTAAACGACTACCATATTTTAAACAATGTAGAATATTTCCGGTTACTTTAGTCTGGCTTTGTTCTGGTGAAAGAATCTCAATTGTCCAGTCTGGATATGTCTTAAATACATTTGCTACATCTCCATGTTCATCTATGGGAATTCGTTCCCAAGCAAACACAGCTACATCAGGGACAATTGAGCGTCCGCCAAAAGTACACCGCAATTCTGGAAAAGCAAGGGCAACTCTTTGAGGTTTAACTACAGAATTGATATTACTAACTAATTCACCCTGAAGAATACTATGTTTTCCTTGAGGCATTGGCTTTTGAAGAATTTGACCATTGATGTATTCTGAGCTAGGCTTTGTTTCTGGTAGTTTCAAAAACTCTTCTAAGGTTAGGGGTTTAGTTGCTGATTTTACCATGTGCTTGTACCTCCCAAGTTTTAATTTAATTAATTATCCTAAATAAGCTTTTTTGACTCGCTCATCACTAATCAATTCTGATGCTGCACCTGTTAAAGTAATAGAACCAGCTTCTAAAACATAACCGCGATCGGCAATTTGTAGTGCTAGATTAGCGTTTTGTTCAACTAACAAAATAGTCACGCCTGTAGCACGGAGATTTTCAATAATTGAGAATATTTCCCGGACGATCGCAGGTGCTAAACCTAAGCTAGGCTCGTCTAAAAGTAACAGTTGTGGTTTACTCATGACAGCGCGAGCGATCGCTAACATTTGTTGTTCACCACCACTAAGAGTTCCTGCTAGTTGATTGCGTCTTTGTGACAAGCGGGGAAATAGATCAAATTGGCGCTGAATATCTGCTTTTATCTCCGCTTGATTGGAGCGAATATAAGCACCCAAAAGTAAATTATCAAATACTGTTTGTCGCGCTAATACTCTGCGTCCTTCAGGACAGTGGGCGATACCAAGTTGTACAACTTCGTGAGTTTGGCGGCGGGTAATATTATGTCCATTATAGATAATTACGCCACTCTTAGGATTAACTACTTTAGATATGGCGCGAAGTGTAGTCGTTTTTCCAGCACCATTAGCACCAATTAGAGTAACTACCTCGCCTTTTTGAATAATTAAATTAATCTTTTTTAAAGCTTGGATGCCGCCATAATTAACATCAAGTTCTTGAACTTCTAAAATTGTATAGTTTGGCTTACTATCGGCTTTCATGGGCGGTTTACATCCAGAAATGTTAATTCAAAATCTAAGATACATCAATCATACATTTCTTAAAACAGTGCGTAGACATTGCTTCAACTTAAAAATCAACTTCGAGGAGGGGGAGAGGTATCAGTTGTGCAACGCGCATTACAGGCGCTACGAGCAGATGCACAGTTGAACCAATTAGAATCATTGCTGGCATTTTTTGCTAGCTTTGTGTTAGACACGCTTTTAGTGCAACAAATCATGAGGTTGGATATGGCAGTATTGCGAGAATCGCCTTGGTATCAAGAAATTGAACAAAAAGGTATTCAGCAGGGTCTTCATCTGGGTACGCTACAGCAGTTAATCCGAGTATTGCGACGACGCTTTGGTGAAATTCCTCATGAAGTGGAAGCAAGGCTTGAGGGTGAAAGTGTGGAAAAATTAGAGAATTTAATGGATAGCGCGATCGCTGTGAGTTCTTTAGACGAATTTGTGGTAATTTTATCTAGATAAATTCAATCATTTCCCAAATAAGCTTCAATTACAGCCGGGTTATTTCTGACTACAGATGGTTCGCCCAAGGCAATTAATTGACCAAAATCTAATACAGCAATGCGATCGCACAAACCCATAACCAATGGTACATGGTGTTCAATCAGAACGATCGTCAAATTGAAGCGATCGCGCAGGCTACGGATAAATTCACTCAACTGCTGCTTTTCATTTGGGTTCATTCCCGCCGCCGGCTCATCGAGAAGTAAAATTTGCGGTTCCAATGCTAAAGCACGGGCAATTTCTAGCCGACGCTGATCGCCGTAAGCAAAGTTTTTGGCTTTTTCGTCAGCGCGATCGCTTAATCCCACCAAATCTAATAAATCTAAAGCTTTCTGCTTAGTCTTCAATTCTTCACGAGGCGCTGGTGGTAATCCCAAAACACCTGTAATCATATTACTTTGGATGTGTAAATGTCGGGCGATTATCACATTTTCTAACGCCGATAATTCCCCAAACAACCGAATATTTTGGAAGGTACGGGCGATACCTAAAGCCGCAATTTGATGAGGCCGCAGTTGAGAAACTTCTGCACCTTGATAAATTAATTGGCCGCCAGAAGGTGGAATAAAGGCAGTAATCAAATTAAACAGTGTTGTTTTGCCAGCTCCATTAGGGCCAATTAATCCAAAAATCTCATGTTTATTTACACTAAAAGATACATTATTTACCGCCACTAAACCACCAAAGCGGCGAGTTAATGCTCTTGCTTCTAAGACAATAC
>NZ_JADEXF010000319.1 GCF_015207245.1 Nostoc cf. edaphicum LEGE 07299 | reverse complement strand
GGTTTTAGGTTTATATTCAATTAAAATTGTTTTTTTAACTATGTTTTTCTCTACTGAGAATACTAAGTCAGGAATTGCTTCCAGTTTTATAATTTCACCAGCTTTATACTCTGTAAATTGGAAGGTTTCCGATAACTCTAATGATAAATCATTTATATCTATAACTTGTTTGGAACTATTTCGTGGAAATTCTAACTCTATAATCCCGTTTCTATTAAAATATAACCCAAATTGTTCTGCATTTTCAATTGTTTTAATCAATGCCCACTCATTTTCTTGTATAGGAATTAATTTAACATTGTCAATTAGCACTGATTTATCTTCTGGGTTTCCTTTTTTATCCCACCAATTTCTTTGATTAATGATTAAGTGTAATCCACTACTGAAAGGGACATTTTGAATATTGAGTTTTATGCTGCTTCCTGGTTCTATTTTCCGTTTTTCTGGCGTATTAGTTGGAAGAAAAGCAATAGATTCATTTACATTTTCTAACGAATTTTCTAAACTTTTATTTGTCGAGTTTTTGGGACTAATTATAGCTAAAGGCTTATTTTGATTACCTATTATAACGAAATTAAAATTCAGAGACGTATTGATATTTTCTGCAAGTTTTAGATTCAGATTCTCAACACCTGTAAGTTTAAGTTGAGGGATAAATCCTTGAAATAATTTAATAATATCTAATAGCTCTTGATTCATAAGCATTATCTCCTTTCTCTACACTTAATTAATTTGAGAGCTTGAGCAAAAGTACCAATATTAAAATTATTTTTAATAAATTTTAGAAAAATTAGTCTTGTCTTACCTCTAAAGCGCTATTATCACTCTCATCAATAAAAATATCGCGAAATTATTGCTGAAACTTAGTTTCAGGAATTTTATAAAAATGCTAAGTTAAGTCAAAAAATAGCGTGAGTACTACATACTTACAATATACAGCACTTACACTAATCTTACAATTCAACTTTAGATGGACGCTCTTTTATTACTCTCATTAGAGAATATTTAAAACCTTGTTTCTCCGTGCTTGCTTTCAAATAAAGATTTTTGGCTTTGCCGATCAAGGCTTTTAAAAAGATTCAAGGTCAGCATCTTATTTTTCTCTCATCAGATATATAAAAGAGGGCTAAAGTCGAGTTACAAGTTATGATGTGGTTACGCTGAAGAGCAAAAAACTTTAAGAGTATCCCAAATTTACAAAATATATTGAGGTAAGATAACTCGTAAGCAATCTCTGCATATTATCAGGACTTCGGCAGTGAAAGCTTGAAACCCCATCCTCCAAGCAAGCTTAAAAAAGTGGAGAATCTTAAAAGCCCCATAATTGCGGGGGTTAGGGAGATATTTTGAAATATTAAATGATTTTCTTTCATAAGTTATGTTACTCTTGTTCAAATTCAAAATTAAGCTTCAGTAAACTGTTAGCCCAAGAATAATAGATATCTCCAGAAATTATTATTCGTTGGCTAAAACCCTTGTAGAGCCGTAGCAGTGCTACGGCTCTACATTCATTTTCGGAGAAGTCTAATCTATGCAAACAGATTGTGGATTATAACTTTGGACTGATAACTATCTGAGTGAAACCAACAAGTTTTGATTGATGGTCATTTGTAAATCGGTATTTGGGTCGATGGCGATTAAGTCAACACTATTTTTGCCGAAGAACAAACCAACCAACGCACCGATACCAGCACCACCCAAGACTTCTTCTGTGGCGATCGCGCGATCGCCAGTGACAGCAGATACCGCAGTTGCTGCACCTGCGCCCAATACAGTATTCTTGATAATTGAACTAACACTAGTACCCTTCTTGACGGTTTCAGTTTTGGTAATAACGTCAGAAGTAGCGTTCAACTGATACTCTTGACCACTGGTCAAAACTAGTTTCTCAGCAACGAATTGAGAACCACCCGTAGCAGGTTTGAGTTGACCAACAACTTGACTTCCAGCAGGAATCACTACAGCTCCGTCTTGCGTAACCACGTTTTGGGATACTGTCAATGTCAAGGGCGAGGTTTCATCCTTTGTAACTAGAATTTTTTCTGCCTTGTCATACTTCACAGGAATAGCAGTCCCTTGAGCAATTGTCACTGAGGTAGGTGTTGGGGTAGTAGATCCGACAGCCACAACATAAGGCGAGTTAATTGCTGAGGCTTGATTAGAACTAACCAATGCTTGGTAGATAAAAGCTGCTACCTGGGCGCGAGTAGCAGTTGCGGTTGGATTCAGGAAGTTCACATTCGGATAGTTCACCACAATTTGCTTTTGGGTTGCTGCGGCGATCGGGCTACGGGCATAGCTAGCGATGTTAGAGGCATCGTTGAAGTATTGCAGAGTGCTTTCGGTATTGCCACTGGGACTATATTCCAAACCGTTAGCGAGGGAAACCAAAACCTGCTCGCGGGGGATAGCTTGATTAGGTTCAAAGCGATTACTGGGATATCCCGATAAGAAACCAATGGTATAAGCTTGCTGAATCGCACTGGATGCCCAATAGTTGCTAGGTACATCAGCAAAACTGATTGGCTGCCGTTGCTGTGCTTTTTGGAAAGCTTTATTGACCATCGCGGCAAATTGAGCGCGTGTCACCGGTTCTTCTGGGCGGAAGCTACTATCGGGAAATCCGGCAATTATACCTCGCTGAGACAATTGTTGAATAAATTGTGCCGCCCAATAGTTAGATGAAACATCAGAAAAAGCAGTTTGAGCTAAAGATAGCGGGGAACATCCCACTTTGATGAGTTTATCTTGCAAAGGATAATTCACTGGATCGCAAACAAAACCTCCTGACTTAGCCTCTGTATAAGTTCGCGTTGGCGGATTTCGTTTCTCTAGCGATTTCCAATCGTCAGATATTTTTTCGAGAGTGGGATGCTTACTTAAAAACTCTGAGTCTGCAACAATATCGTGAGATCCTTTAGCACTTATCTTAGAACTATTGAGATAGATATTGTAATCATAAACAACGTTTTTGTTTTTCGTGTTATTATTAATATTTTTTCCAGGAAAAGCATAGAGAATGTTCCTGAGAATTCTGACATCGGATGAGGTATGAGCAAATATTTGCCCACCATTAAGTTCTGGACTCTGATTATTTAAAAAAGCTGTGTTATTGACAATATCAACATGGTCGCTAAAAAAGGCATGAATACCCGATCCACCATTATTAAATGCCAGATTGTTTTTAACTAAAGTACGTCCTTTATATGCACTCAATTTTGAATTGTCTTGATTTCTTGTACTATCGATAATAATGCCATTACCGTCTGTGATCTTTCCGACTGCAATCCAAGGGATGTACATACGATTGTTGTAGGTCTTGTTGTTGGTAACAAACATCTTGTATCCTTGGTTGTTGTCAGAATTCCAATTACTCAACATTGAAATGCCACTGCAACCATAAACGCTGTACCAAGCATTATTAAATACCACATTATTATCTATTGTCACATAGTCTGCTTGAATTGCTGAAATACCTGCTCCTCCACAGTCATGCACTTTGTTGTTCAAAATACGGATGTGATGAACATGACCATTCGTTCGGCCATCAACGTTGATACAGTTTCCATTCGTCAGTGGGTTTTGTTTGTTAGTCTTCTCACTCATCGCGTAATCAAGGGTTATATTGGCATTGTTTCCCATAACCTCTAGCCCGTTGATCTCGATATATGAAGCTTTATTTGAAATCGTGATACCATTCCATGTATTGTGCTGAATTTTTGGGAAATGCCCAGGATATGCTTTATACCTAATCCATGCATTTGCAGTTCCAGAACGTTTAATATTTACTACACTCCCAGCTTTGCCTATATTTTTGTACACTCCGTTCATTATCAATACTGTATCGCCAGGGTTCGTAAGGTCTGCTGCCTTTTGAATTGTTTTAAAGGCAGATGAAGTAGAAAGTCCGCTATTATTGTCGTTTCCACTACCGCTAACATAGTATGTTTTCGGTGTTGAATTGGCGCTGATTAGCTCACGGCTAGATAGGCTCGCTTCGTTGTTAGTGGATACCTGACGGACGTTTTCAACTAAAGATACTTTTATATTGTCTCCCGGAACCAAAAGACTTAATACTACGGGAATTGCAAGATATGTGCTTAAATTTAAACCTTGAATTACCACAAGAAAAAGCTCCTCGATCGCTACTACTTAATAAAAGTATCAGGATATTCCATAATTTTGAATACTCTTTTGGATACAGAATACAATAGAGCTAATTTTTAAACAAGTATTTCAATAAATATCGATATTAATTAAGACGATATAGAGGTGGAATAGTTGCTGTTAAATAGAAGTTTTTAGGGTTAAAAATAAAGACGATCGCGCACTCTAGTTAAAGTGGCGATCGCATATAAGGGATAATTAAATTCACAACTTGAATGAAGTTAATTCTAGTAGCGGGATTGTGGTACTAAATTCAAGTTAGAATTCAGTGTGAGCCTTAAATCTTGTGCAGGTCTGAGGACAAATGCATTTCCTTCTTTTTTCCGCAAGAGCACGCTAGCACCCGCACCCGCAGCCGCACCAATAACAGGTTTTAAATCGTCAATTCTGCGATTACCAGTAATTAGTGAACCTAAAAGACCAGCACCCCCACCAATAGCTGCGTCAGTTAAAACCTGGCTTGTGTTAGCCCCCTGTTTAACTTTTTGAGTTGTAGTGTATGTCCGAGAAGTTGCATTAATCGACTGACGCTGACCATTAGAAAATTCTAATTCTTGAGCGACAAACCTTACGCCTTTTCCTTTGTTTTCTTCATCTCTTGTATCTCTGGAATAACTATCTAAGTCAACAGGTTCTAATCGTCCATTTACTTTAGTACCAGCAGGAATTAAGACATTTCTATTCCTATCGATAATATCATTAGCAATTCTCAAGGTTAGAGATTTACTTTCCCCAGGAGCAATAGTAATTGTCTCTTTATCGTAGGTGACAGGAAAAGCAACTCCAGAAGGAATGGTAACGTTTCCGTATTGCCCTGTTCTGTTTTGATCGATTCTGTATTGAGCATTAGCAGGAGCCAAGCTGAATAGGGGGCTAATGACGCTTGTAGTAACGGCCATTGCCATAAGTGCAGCAGTTCCAGATTTCCATTGATGTAAGCGTGTCATAAGAGGGTTATCCTTTGTGTATGTGATGTATTTAATGACGAGGATTCACTGAGTTTGTTTCTGACTGTTTTTGAACCTGTCTATAGGCGTATTCGGAAGATAAAAGTACTTATTATGATGGGAAGCCTTTGCGATCGTTTAGGCGTAGCCGCACTCCGACCCTTCTCTACGAGAGACTGTGTCAACGACAAGCTTAGAGCAGGCAAGCTCAGTGACCCTCGTAGAC
>NZ_JADEXF010000318.1 GCF_015207245.1 Nostoc cf. edaphicum LEGE 07299 | reverse complement strand
CTTTATCAACTGAAGTAGAACAACTACTGCGAGATGTGGTGCGTCTGTCAGCCAAATTAACCGAACAAAATATTGAATTGCCAGAAGATTTGCCCGATCTACCAACAGAGTTATCTTATTGGGTAGCCAGTAATCTTTATGGTGTCGCCGCAGAGCAGCAATTATTGTTAGAAATGCAAGATACTGTGACTCGTCTAGAGCGGGAAGCAGAAATTTTAACTTCTACTCGGAATCACTTGGCAGCTCGCGCTGTTCTCAAAGATACATTTAGTGAAAAGTGAGGAGTTAGGAGTTAAGAGTGAGGAGTTAGGAATAAAAAATAAAAATAAAAGCTCGACAACTTATAATTTATATTTCCTAGCTGATAACTGGTAAATCCCAAATGATAACTCTTAACAAATAACTTCTAACTTTTTAAGTAAGGGCGGTGATCGGTAAAACATTGTAAGCGCCAAGAATTTTTAAAATCTCTGTGTGGGTAGTTAATTCTGCTAAAGCAGATTGCATTTGTGCTTCCTTGGCATCTGCTTCTAAATCTATGAAAAACAAGTATTCGCCTAGCGATCGCTTCGTCGGACGAGATTCAATCCGGCTGAGGTTAATCCCTAGTTGAGCAAATATTTGCAAAGGTTTGACTAATGCTCCAGGTGTGTTGGCAGGCATACTAAAAGCCAGCGATGTGTGACTAGCAGGCGCTTTTGTTGCCTGGTATCCAGCGTCCACTTCACCTTGACTTACTACCCAAAAACGAGTAAAGTTTTCTGGATAGTCGTTGATGTTACTGGCAAGTATCGGCAATTTGTAGAGTTGAGCGGCTCTACTAGAAGCGATCGCTGCTGTTGTTGTCTCTTGCTCCAATCGCTGTAGTGCTTCGGTTGTAGAATTGCTAGGAATAATCTGTATAGTCGGCAAAAACTGCTCTAACCATCCTTGACATTGTGCCAAAGCTTGGGGGTGAGAGTAAACAGTTTTAATACTATCTAAATTAGGCGCACAAGAAATTAACATGTGGGCAATGGGTAATACCAAAGCCAACTGAATTCGCAAACTGTCTAACTGCCAAAGTGTATCCAGTGTTGTAGTAACACTTCCTTCAATAGAATTTTCCACTGGTACAACAGCCAACTGCGCTTGACCATTCGCAACGGCGTGCAGTGATTGGGAAATGCTGGGATAGGGGCATAATCTAGCTTCAATTCCCCTACTTTTGCTCAACCAGTTGGCATAAAAAATAGTTGCTTGTTCTGCATAAGTACCGGAAGGCCCTAAATGTGCGATCGATAAAGTCATGTGTTTATTAGTTATCTGTTCAATTTATAGACTATATCGTTAGTAAACCCAGCATTTCTTTATTGACCAACAATATTGCTTTAATTTGATTTATTTAATTACATACTGCTCTTGTAGATAGTGTAATTATACAGTTTGTACCTGTACAACACTGTGGTTACTTGACTAAATAGAGCAAATGTACTAGTTTAACTTCAGTGGTTGTTTCAGTGAGAAATAAACATTATGAAGTTTTCTTACACAATTCTTTATGTAAAGGATGTTGTCCAATCGGTTGCTTTTTATGAAAAGGCATTTGGTCTGAAACAGCAGTTTATTCACGAGAGCAAACAATACGCCGAGATGGAAACGGGTGGAACAACTCTTGCTTTCGCCTCAAATGAACTTGCAAAATCTAACCTTCCCCAAGGATTCCAAGAAAACAGTCTATTAAATCTACCTGCTGGTATTGAGGTTGGTTTTGTAACAGACGATACAGCAGCAGCTTTGTCGCGTGCCATAGAAGGTGGTGCTGTGGTTGTTGCAGATGCCAAAGTTAAACCTTGGGGACAAACAGTGGCTTATGTCCGTGATTTGGATGGAATTCTTGTTGAAATTGCTAGTTCAATGTAATCTAAATTAAAAAAAATAAACATAATAAATTAATCAATAATAAAAGTATCAAACAATTACTTCCTTCAATTCATGGCTACCAAGTTTACTGCCTCCCAATCAGTGGAAATCGCTGTTCCAGAGCAGCCTATTCCCATTCAGCACTACTTGCGCCAGCCTCAACGTCTAGTTAAGGCTTTGGCTGACACCAGTAGAATTCAGCAGCTTTCTGAGGAAGTATTTCGCTTGAAAATGCGTCCGCTAACTTTTATGTCATTGAGTATTCAACCTACTGTAGACATGAGAGTCTGGGCAGAATCAAATGGAATAATTTATTTGCGATCGCTAAACTGTGAAATTTTAGGTTTCGAGTATATTAACCAGCGCTTTGCTCTCAATTTAAAAGGCTATTTGTCTCCTAAAGAGTTTAGCACTGGCACTCGTCTGCAAGGAAAAGCTGATTTAGAAGTCGTGGTGGATTTCCCACCGCCATTTTCCTTTACTCCTAAGCCGATTTTAGAAGCTACTGGCAATGGTTTGCTTAAAAGCGTACTGTTGTCAGTCAAGCAACGGTTATTAAATCAACTTTTAGCAGATTATCGCTACTGGGTGATATCACAAACCAAAGATAGAGGACTTGACAGTGATAGTACTGAATTACCAATCCTGAATGCTGAGTAATTTTTTAACAAACAGAATTCAGAAGCCAGGAGCCAGAATTTAGAATTGAATTCTGTAATTAATAAAAGGTCTATAGCAAGATCCCACAGAGTTTTCTAGATTAATTCATTCTGAATTCTGTATTCTTCAATCACTCAACACTCAGACCTTTGATTTGGCAAGGACGAAAAGACTGACGATGTAGGGGCGAAGGCCCGTATTGTTGCAAAGCCAGCAAATGCCGCTGGCTACCATAACCCTTGTTACATTCCAGGTTGTACATAGGGTATTTTAATGCTAGACGCATTATCAGATCGTCACGCCAAACCTTAGCGACAATACTAGCAGAGGCAATAGCGAGCGATCGCTCGTCCCCTTTAACTATTGTTTGTTGCGGCAATAGCAAATCTTTGATTGACTGATTGCCGTCAATTAAGCAGAGTGCAGGCTGTACCTTTAACTTCAGCACAGCCCGCTTCATTGCTAACAACGTCGCTTGCAAAATATTTATCTTGTCAATTTCAGCAGTAGAAGCAAACCCAATTTTCCAATCTATAGCCAGCGCACAAATTTGCTGCGCTAGCTGAGTTCTCCGAGAACTAGACAACTTTTTACTGTCTTTGATTTTAGCTGCCATCAGTATTGGCAAAGCGCGATCTGGTAGGAGCACTGCTGCCGCCACCACAGGACCAAACAGAGCGCCTCGCCCTACTTCATCCACACCTGCAACCAACCCTGGAATATCTGACAAGGTAGAAAACTCTAGCCAAGTGGATTGTTCCAAAGGCGTTGGCGATGTTTCTACCATAAATTAAATTAATTATCCTCGATCGCTGAGGAACGGCGACGGCGGCGGCGGCTGGCAATAGCGCTGCTATTAGCTTCATTTTCATCTGCAATTTCCTTCGCGGCAGCTTTCGCAGACAAGCGCCCCGAAGGATTCACAGTTAACTCCGACGGTGGTTCAGTTGTCTCTTCGATTAAAGATTTTTGTTCTGGCTCAATAACTTTTGGTGTCGGTATTTTGCTTGCAGTTATTTCAGGTGTTGCCTTTTGGGCAATAGTGATTATTTCAGGTATTGCTTTTTGGACAATAGTTGATTCTGAGGTTGATTCAATTGGGGTGGTTGGTTTTTGACCGGGCTGAATCACATTAATAATCACAGACTTGGTATTTTTCACCTCTTGCTCTAACTTCACCAAGGGAGATATTCCCATCAAGGCAAATATATCCTGTTCTTGGAGGCTCATTTCTACAGTTCTAATCTCCGGTGGTTCGACCACTGGTTTAACTGGTTCTGCCTTGATAATTTTAGTGCGCTCTACTCTTTCACTCCAGCCTGGTTTACCAAGGGTGGGTGAGGGAATTTCTGGCGCAACTCCTAGTTCTGGTTCTGGTTCTATATCCAGGTCTAAATCTGGCTCGTTAACAAAAGTCAGGGGACTGGGAACAATCCGAGCTTCATCTTTCCCGTTTAACCCATTGACACCAATTCGACTGCGGCGAGTCCGGGTACGGCGCTTATCATTAAGTTCTTGATAACTAGGATGATTGATCAGATTTAGGTTGCTCAATTCCGAGTCGCCGTCAAATCCTTCCCCAAATCCATCATATGTTTCTCGTGGTTCTGGGATGCGGGCAGAAGGCTGACGTGGTTCTCGGTGAGGCAAGGATACAAAACGTTCGCGCTCTGGTGTCTCTGCCGGTATTGGCAATCGGTTTTCAATTTCTCCAGGCAGACGCACGGTATGTCCTAAACCGCCACAGGTAGGACAAGTTTCACCAAACAATTCATAAATATTTTGACCCTGACGTTTGCGGGTCAATTCTACTAAACCCAGTTCGGTAAGTTGGGCAATCTGGGGACGAGCTTTGTCTGCTTTGAGTGCTTTATTAAAGTGTTCGAGAACTTGTAGTTGGTCGCGTCGCGATTCCATATCGATAAAATCAACGACGATCACCCCAGCGATATTTCGCAGACGCAACTGGCGAGCGATTTCTGTTGCTGCTTCGCAGTTTGTCCACAAAACTGTTTCTCTAGCTGTTGCCGATCGTGTAAACGAACCTGAGTTAACATCGATTACGGTTAATGCCTCTGTCGGCTCGATGATAATGTAACCGCCAGAAGGTAGGTCTACCCTTGGTTTCAGTGCTTCTCTAATCGCAGCAGTGATGCGGAAGTATTCTAAAATTGGGGAGCGATCGCGATGATGGTCAATCAACAATCCCTGCGGTGTTTGACCGCCGCTCCAATTTTGCAAGTACTGTTTGACGCGCTTCAAACCAGTGCTGGAATCCACGACAATCCGGTTGACATCCGCGCCGTACATATCCCGCAATACGCGCTGGATAAAGTCATCATCTCGGTTGAGCAGTGCTGGAGCACGGGTGGAATGAGCTTCCTGCTGGATAGCCTCCCATTGCTTTTGCAGCAATTCCAAATCTTCCATAATTGCTTCTTCGGGTTTGCCTTCTGCTTCTGTACGCACAAGCAAACCCATTCCCGCCGGCTTGACCAAAATCGCCAGCGCTCGCAAGCGGTTGCGCTCACTTTCACTTTTAATCCGTCGGGATAAATTTACGCCCCGACCGTAGGGCATCAGTACTACGTAGCGTCCAGGTAAGGTGATATTACCCGTAAGCCTGGGTCCTTTTGTCCCCGTTGGCTCTTTCATTACTTGCACCAAAACTTTCTGCTGTGGTGCTAATAGTTCTGTAATTGCCGCTGCGGTACGCTTGAGCTTCAATGGCCCCAAGTCAGTAACGTGAATAAAACCGTTGCGCTCTGGGTCGCCAATAT
>NZ_JADEXF010000317.1 GCF_015207245.1 Nostoc cf. edaphicum LEGE 07299 | reverse complement strand
GCAGAGGAGGCAGGGGAGCAGGGGAGCAGGTGGTCACTGAGCGTAGCCGAAGTGGGAGCAGGGGAGAATAATCAATGCCCAATGCCCAATACCTAAAAGTTATTTTTCATTTCCCGTATCCGCGCAAAGGTTTGCACTCCATCGCTACCCTTAACGGTTGATTGTAATGATGGTTGATCCCAACGTAAAAAGGGATTTGTTCGCTTCTCCATTCCCAGCAGCGAGGGTATAGTGGCTTCTCCTCGACTACGATAAGTTTTCACTTCATTGAAACGTCTTTGTAAGTCGGCATTGTTGCCATCCACAGTTAGGGCAAATTGCAGATTTCCTAAAGTGTATTCGTGGGCACACCAGATACGCGTATCATCTGGTAAAGAGCGCAGTTTGCTTAAAGAATCCACCATTTGGGTTGGCGTTCCTTCAAACAAGCGACCGCAACCGCCAGAAAATAAGGTATCGCCGCAAAATAAATCGCCTGTCTCACCAGATTTTTCGGGGGGAAAGTAGTAAGCGATGTGAGCGCGGGTATGTCCGGGAACAAAAATAACTTCAGCTATGCAGCCTGCAAACTGGACGCGATCGCCTTGTTCCAAAAATACCTGCTGTCCGGGAATTCGTCCGCGATCTTCGACGCCACCGTAAACTGTTACTTGCGGGAAGTGTTCTATTAATTGCTGATTACCACCTACATGGTCGTTGTGGTGGTGTGTGTTGAAAATTGCCACCAACTCAGCTTTTAACTGTGCAAGTTGCTTTAGTACTGGTTCAGCCTCTGCTGGATCGACAACAGCAGCAATTTGTTGCTGGCGATCTACCAGCAAAAATATGTAATTATCTGAGAGTGCCTCAAGCCTGATTACTTCCATTACTTAATATCTCCCTTTCCAGTAAATACTTTGGAATTATCAGCAATCTTAAATATCTCAGTGAGAAAAGGTTGAGAAACCCCATGAATACTATGATAGTATACAACCGTAATAATACTTAAAATACACTAAGTAACTATAAATTATAATCTGGGCATATCAGTAAAATTTCTCTGGGAGGAAGTGTAAAAGCTAAGTTAGATTTATTCTGTTATTTTTACCCTAAATCTTCTGATTTACTCAAAAACCTAAAATTCAGTAATCAAGAAATTTTTATTTGTACATACTTACTAACTCTTAATACAAAACTTTATAGATTCACTTTGGGTTATTTATAAAAGATAGATGTTAATAACGAAAACATAGAATAATCAATCATGGTAAAAAAAATGAGCTTTCCAATTTTTTCTTTGCAGGTTCATAGATGAAGCTAATCCATACAACTAGCTGGTATTTTCCAGATTCATCAGGTGGTGTTGAAGTATACTTAGATTCACTACTGCATGGCTTACAAGTACATGGACTCGCAAGTGTTGTTGCTGCTCCTCAACAAGGTACAGAGGAAGATACTTACGAATATAATGGCATCTCAGTTTATCGTTATCCTGTTTTTCCTAACCCCAGTAAGAGACAGGTACACAAACAGCTACCCCACGGAGGCTTTAAAACTTTTGCTAATTGGCTAGAAAACAATCGAGCCGATGTATACCATCAACATTCATGGCGATTTGACTGCGGTTTACATCATCTTGCTCTCGCCCGCGAGTTAGGAATGGCTACTGTAGTTACTGCCCACATGCCTGAGCCTATATGTCTGCGTGGTACGATGATGCGTTGGGACAAAGAACCTTGCGATGGGCTGATTGATTCTGTTAAGTGTAGTCAATGCTTAGAAGTACCAAAGCAAGTAGCACCTTGGATGCTCAAGGCTTTAAGCCGAGTTCCCTTGGATGTTGGGGTAGCAGCAGAAACAAAATTACTGACCTCTAAAAGTTTTAAGCTACGCCTACTTGGTAAAACTCTTGGCATTCCTACTCTAGTGTCTCAACATAGACGCAATTTGATGCAACTAGCAAAACTAGCCGATCGCATTGTTGTAACAAGTAATTGGCAATACAATGCTTTTCTTGCAAACAACGTTCCTCCCGAAAAACTTACTATCTGTCGACAAGGTGTTGCTAACACT
The DNA here is from genome assembly GCF_015207245.1 of Nostoc cf. edaphicum LEGE 07299. Classification (GTDB taxonomy): domain Bacteria; phylum Cyanobacteriota; class Cyanobacteriia; order Cyanobacteriales; family Nostocaceae; genus Nostoc; species Nostoc edaphicum_B. The sequence goes on along the minus strand of NZ_JADEXF010000317.1, from coordinate 3,293 downwards.
TTCAAACGCGAAGTAACACCAAACAAACTACAAAACTCTACATTAAAAATCGGCTTTTTGGGTCGCTGGCAAGAAACTAAAGGGGTACAAGTTTTAGTAGAAGCGGTACATAGTCTACCGAATGATGTATCTGTAGAGTTAATTATTCATGCTACTCATCCGGGAAAATACGGTGCTGCCAATCGTGAAAAAGTTATGACGATCGCGAGCAGCGATCGCCGGATTCGGATTGCTGAACCACTTTCACGCGAAGCAGTACCAGAGGCATTAGCAGGTTTCGATATACTAGCAATACCGTCGCAGTGGTTAGAAACTGGGCCGATAGTTGCTTTAGAAGCACAAGCTATGGGCGTTCCCATACTAGGTTCAAATTTAGGAGGAATTGCTGAGTTAGTCCGTCACGGCATCGATGGTTGGTTAGTTCCAGCGAAAGATGTCCAAGCATGGGCTGAAGCGATCGCCACTTTAGCCAAAGACACCGATCTACTTGCTTTCTTACGTAAAGGTATCCAGCCTGTGCGGACAATGGACACTGTCGCTTCAGAGATGGTAGGACTTTATAAGGAAATTTTAGCAATCAATAAAAAACATTTTTCCTATTGATTGACTGAATACTGCCTATCAGGAAAGCAATTTTCCAAAATTATTTGATTTCACAAGGATTTTTATGAAAGTAATCCAAGCAATTGCTCGTTATTTTCCACAGTCATACGGTGGCACTGAGGTATATGTAGACAATTTGGCACAAGGGCTGCAATTGCATAAAATAGAAAGCGTCGTTGCAGCCGCTGAGGTTGGAAGACAGGAAGTTACCTCTTACGATTACAACGGTGTAGAGGTTTATCGCTATCCAGTATTTCCCTCCCCTACCGATGCCCAGTTTCACCAAAAAGAGCTACCAGGTGGGTTTGACTATTTTTCCCGGTGGCTAAAAGCGCACAAAGCAGATTTATACCACCAACACTCTTGGCATTGGCACTGCGGGCTGCACCATCTCGCGCTCGCCAAAAAGATAGGAATGCCCACAGTGTTGACAGTTCATATGCCTGATATTATATGTCTGCGCGGTACGCTGATGCTAAACGGGCTTTCGCCTTGTGAAGGGCTGAAAAGCGAGGTTGGCTGCGGATACTGCTATGGCGTTCCCGAAAAAGTGCCAGAGTGGGCAGTCCGGGCATTGAGTCAAATTCCTCTGTCTGTAGCTACAGCAGCCAAGAACAAATTGCTAAAGTCACCGACTGTTCAGTTGCACCAGATGGGCAGAGCGCTGGGCTTACCTTCTTTGGCGAAGTATCACCTAACTAAACTGCGACAGATGGAGCATCTGATCGACCAGATTGTGACACCGTGCCAGTGGAGTTACGATGCTTTGATAGTCAGTGGCTTGTCAAAAGAAAAATTAGTTCTCTGTCGGCAAGGTGTATCTAGTTCCTACCCACAAATAAAAACACAGACAAAACGCCAAGAAGGTGTTTTAAGGATTGGCTTTTTAGGGAGGTGGCACACGACGAAAGGAGTGGAAATCTTGGTAAAAGCAATGCAAGGCTTGCCGACTAATCTACCTGTAGAATTGGTGATTCATGGCATACTTCAGGAAGATACAGGCAGAGACATTCGAGACAGGGTTTTGGAAATCGCTGCTCGTGACAGCCGGATTCGCATTGCCGAGCCTCTTTCACGCTCTTCCGTCCCAGAGGCACTGGCGAGTTTCGATCTATTAGCAGTACCATCGCAATGGTTAGAAACCGGACCTTTAGTAGTTCTCGAAGCCCAAGCTGTTGGTACTCCTGTAATTGGTTCAAATTTAGGAGGAATTGCTGAGTTAGTCCGTCACGGAATAGATGGTTGGTTAGTTCCAGCCAAAGATATCCAAGCATGGACTGAAGCGATCGCCACTTTAGCCAAAGACGGCGATTTACTAGCTAAATTACGTCAAGGTATCCAGCCAGTACGTACAATGGATACTGTTGCCTCAGAGATGGTGGCACTTTACCATGAAATCTTAAAAATTCCTCAAAAAACTTTGTATATTGATGGACTGACACCTAATTTCTTATGAATAAACAAAATAAAAAATTAAAGGTTTCAATCCTCACGCCTAACTTTTCTAAAGGTGGAATTGACAGAGCATATTTGCTAAGTCAAATTTTTAAAAAATTAAATTATGAAGTAGAAGTATTAGGATTTTTATTTGGAAAAAATATTTATCCAGAGCCACCATCTGATCTAGCAATTTTCTGTTTACCAGGCTGCGATTATCCACAATTGTTCGGTTCTGTCAGGCAAATTTTAAATAAGATAGATGGAGATATTATCTGTGCTGTTAAACCAAAACCCACAAGCTATGGTGTAGCTTTAATTAACAAAATCCGCAGCCATAGACCAGTGATTTTAGATATTGATGATTGGGAATTAAGTTGGTATGGTGGCGATGAGTGGCAGTATCGCCCTAATTTGAAACAGCTAGCTAGAGAACTTCTAAAAAAAGAAGGTGCTTTAAGGAATCCAGACCATCCACTTTACTTAAAGTGGATGGAGTCATTGATTAATCATGCCGACGCTATTACAGCAGACACTCAATTCTTGCTGAATCGTTTTGGTGGTATTTATATACCCAATGGCAAAGATACTTGCTTATTTGATCCCCAAAAGTACGATCCGCAAATCAGTCGCCAAAAATATGGTTTAGCTGAATACCGCGTTCTCATGTTCCCTGGTGCGCCTCGACCACACAAGGGTCTAGAGGATGTTTTAATGGCACTTGACCAGTTACAAGAATCCGACTTCAGGCTAGTAATTGTTGGTGGTAATCCTTACGATAACTATGATGAACAGTTGATTGAACGCTGGGGACAGTGGATTATTATGCTGCCTCAAACGTCAATAGAACAAATGCCGGAAGTAGTGTCTGCGGCCCATATTGTGGTAGTTCCTCAACGAGATACATCTGTGGCAAGGGCACAATTTCCGATTAAACTCATGGATGGTATGGCAATGGCAAAGCCAGTTTTAGCAACACGAGTAGGAGATATTCCCGAAATTTTAAATGAAGTTGGTTATTTAGTCGATCCAGCCTCTCCAGAACAAATTGCAGAACAAATTAAATTAATATTTCAGGATTTAGAGGCAGCTAACGAAATAGGTAAAAAAGCGAGAGATAGATGTTTAGAAAAATATAGCGTAGAAAAAATGGCATCTACTATGGAGTCGGTAATTGCCAATTTATAAACAATAAATTGATTAATTAATTGTCCAAAAATTGATATTCAGCAACTCAAACAATTAGCTAAATT
>NZ_JADEXF010000316.1 GCF_015207245.1 Nostoc cf. edaphicum LEGE 07299 | reverse complement strand
CTTCCTGACAATCTGCATGGTTTTCTGCATATTTTCTTAAGATTCTAAAACTAATGTGCATCGTCCCTGATAGCAAAAAGACTTTAAATAACTATTTAAAACAAATCCAATCGCCTTCTACTTGAGCGATCGCACCGCCAGGAAATGGATCGGTTTGCGATCGGTTGGGCGCTATAATTAAAGCCGTTAATTTTTCAATGTGTTCAAAACTGGGCGCATCAGTCAGTATTTGCTGCAATACCTGACGCATCACGCGACGTTGCAACGCCAGTGGTGCTTTCTGTAATACCCGACGATTTAACCGTAAGGGAAGAACAGTAAGAGAATCTTCTTCATGTCTCACGCCCAGTGCCGCACCCCGCAACTGCTGGGCAGCTTTTTCCAAATATTCCACTTCCGCTTGTAAAAGTTCTGCTGTTTGGGCTAAGGCTGATTCTACTTGGGGGTTGAAATTATCTCGCAAATATGGTAACAATTCTTGGCGAATGCGGTTGCGGGCATATTGCAAATCTTGATTGGTGGAATCTTCCCAAATTGGTAATTTAAATTCTTGACAAAATTGCTCTGTTTGTATCCGAGTAATTTCTAAAAGTGGACGTACTAACACAATACCTGTAGTTAGAGGGCGTTGCCAAGTTAGGGCTTGCAAACCATCAGCACCAGTACCGCGAATTAAATTGTAGAGGAGAGTTTCGGCGCGATCGCTGGCGGTGTGTCCTGTCACTATATATTGATAATTATTTACCTGAGCGATCGCGCTTAAAGCTTGATAGCGCCAATCGCGTGCAGCAGCTTCACTATTTATCGGTTTGTTCGCGGTTTCTAAATAAAAGAATATACCCCAAGTTTTCGCTAAATTTTCGACGTGTTTAGCATTAGCCTTGGAGTCAGAACGCCAGCGATGATCGCAGTGAGCGATACCTAAATCCCATCCCCATTTGGATTGTAAATCTAAAAGTAATTTTATTAAACACAGAGAATCTTGCCCCCCAGAGACAGCGACTAATAGCCGTTGATTGCGCTCAAATAAGTGGCGCGATCGGATTGTGCGATGGATTTTTGCGTGTAGACGAGTCCATACCATTTTATTTTTTTAGTACTGTTAGCGGTAGCGGAGCGTTGAGCAAGTGCTGAGTAGTTATAATCAGCTTGAAGATGAGGCGATAGAGATAATTTACTTAAAAGTAATAGTGCTAATTAAAACCGAGTATCTATCCCCTAGCAAGGGTGATGGACATTATACCTCATAAATTTCTGTTGTAATTAGTGCCGGGTAGAGCTAGCGTAAAGTGGACAATTTGACAATCTTTAATACTCAAACTACTTGGCGTATAGTCATAATCTGTCCGCACGCAAGAAGAACGCAAGACACTTAATATATGGTTCAGAATCTCGAAAGAACACGCCAGAGTGCAAGGTTTCCAGAAACTGCACCGGCTGCTAATCCCGTATTTTTTAGAACCTATAGCCGCCGTACAAAGGCCGGACTAAGGGAAACATGGGATGAGGTATGCGATCGCACTCTACTCGGCTTAGTCGAATTGGGAAAGCTAACTCAAGAAGAAACTGCCACGCTGGATAAGATGCAGCGCAACTTGAAAGCTATGCCTAGTGGGCGCTGGCTATGGGTTGGTGGTACAAATTGGATAACCAAACCAAAGAACTTTTCCGGGGCTTATAATTGCACTTCTACTAATCTCGAAAACTGGAGTGCCTTCGGCTTAATGATGGATCTAGCAATGATGGGCTGTGGTACTGGAGCCGTCATAGAACCACAATTTATTAACCAGTTGCCTGCGATTCGTAATCAACTGAATGTCACTGTAAAAGGTGAAATTGGCAGCACTCCTGTCCAACAGCGACGTGAATATACTGAAACTCATATAGAAGGCAATAACGTCACTATTCACGTTGGAGATAGCCGTGAAGGTTGGGTTGAATCATATCAAGCCTTATTAGAACTCTCTACTGATGAACAATTTTCAGCAGACGTTGAAGTATTAGTTGATATCAGCGATGTCCGAAAAGCAGGAGAAACTCTCAACGGCTTTGGAGGAGTTGCTAATCCGGTGAAATTGCCCGGACTTTATCAGCGTTGTGCTTCCATCCTGAGCAAAGCTGTGGGAAGACAATTAAATTCGGTTGAATGCTGTCTGTTAATCGATCAAGCAGCTGTAACAATTGTTGCCGGCAACATCCGAAGAAGCGCGGGGATGCGTCAGTTTCTTGCTGACGATGAACAAGGAGCTACCGCCAAAGATAACTTATGGCAGCAAGATGAAAATGGCAACTGGCGAATCGATCCAGAGCGTGATGCACTCAGGATGGCAAATCATACCAGAGTTTTTCACCGCAAGCCCACCTTAGAAGAATGTGTTGGTGCTGTCCGCAAACAATATTATAGTGGCGAGGGAGCGATTCAATGGGCTGGTGAAGCCGTAGCGCGATCAAACATAGATTTGCTGCCAACACAAGCTTTGAAAGTTGAGTTTTTACAAGCTTATGAACAAGGAACAGCAAAACAGTGGTTAAAAGAACGTTATTCAAATCTTGATGCTAATGAGTTAGAACATCGTTTAGCTCGCTATGGGCTAAATCCGTGTGGTAATTGATTTTGCCTCACGTTAAAAACCTCGCAAAAACGGGGAAAGCTGAGACGCTAATCCCGTGGTAATCAAAGGAATTAAAAAGTCTTTGACACCGTACAGCGTAGAGAGTGAAACTAGATTACATCTGAAATTGGTGTCTAGAATATAATCTCTCCAAGAGTGTGGGGGCGGATGTGAAAAACAGTTTTATTATCTGAAGTCACATCTGCAAAAGGTACGCGGAGCTACTGCAAATAATCAAGCAGTAGAACTAGGGGATAAAAAGCCTCTAGGGTAACAAATCTGGAAATCATCGGTAGCAACTTCCACTGCAATTTGTCAGAGGTTCACCTTAATCAAATCGACCCACGTAACTACAAAGAACAAGAAGAAGCTTTCACTGCTGGGGCGTTATCTGTAGCAGCACTTTTGAATCACAAATTCCTAGAACCACGCTATCAATACAGCCGTGAATTAGACCCGATTGTGGGAGTTTCTTTTACAGGTTTATTTGATTTCTTTGTCCATGCTTTTGGTGTTGATTGGCTGCGTTGGTGGGAAGCAGGAAGACCCGCTACTGCACAAGGATTAGCTTTCAAGCGTGAGGAAGAAAAATATCTAAGTTCTTGGAGAGATATTGTACATCGTGTAGTTTGGGATTATTGCGATCGCCACAATCTCAAGCGCCCAAATCGTTGTACTACAGTGCAACCGAGTGGTACTAAAGCTTTATTAACTAATGCTAGTTCGGGGTGGCATCCCCCCAAAGCGCAAAGATTTATTCGTCGCATCACCTTCGGTAAAAATGACCCAGTAGCCTTAGCTTGTATTGATTATGGTTACAATGTCATTCCCTCCCAATCAGACAAAGATGAACAAGGTAATTTGCTTAACGATCCCTTCGATCCACGGGTGAGTGAATGGCTAGTGGAAATCCCTGTTTCTGTAACTTGGGCTGATTTACCAGGGGCTGATGAAATTGATGTTTCTAAGTTTTCAGTTTTAGCCCAATTTGATTTTGTCCTCCAGGTTCAACGTTGGTACGTGACTCACAACACATCAGCTACTTTGGAACTTCGCTCTGATGAAATTGAGCTTTTGGGACAGCGCATTTACGAAACCATTCAGAATGATGAGGGATATATTTCAGCTGCTCTTTTAGCGCGTTTTGACGATTTGCAATCATTCCCACGTTTGCCATTTGAACCAATTAATAAATCAACCTACGATCGCTTAACTCAAGAGGTGAAAGCGCGACGCAAAACAGATGATTTCTGTGCAGTACTAAGCCGCTACGATTTAGGCGAAATGACAGAGGCTGGCCCTAGTGGTTGTGATTCTGATAAATGTATGTTTCCCGATCAGCAACCAAGCTCATAAGGCGAAATGACGAGGGATTGGGGACTAGGGGCTAGAGACTGTAAAGGAGAGGAGAATAATCAATACCCAATGCCCCATACCCAATGCCGTAACACGTTACGATCAATTAAGAAGTAATAATTTTTTACGGCAGTGCCAGGAGTCTTTTTATGTTCATTAATGAATTGTCACCTATATTCAGAGAATTTACTCAGCATCCAGTCTCATTTGTAGGTGGGTTTTTCTCTGGTGTGCTTCGACTCAATCTTGCAGACGATCCAGTTAAAAGCTGGCTAGATAAACAGCTCCGCTCAAATAGTTATACCAGCAGCACCACAACGGATGCACATAACGGCAAAGCCACTGGTCCTCAGCAGATTTCGATTGACTAAAAACTCCAACCTGACATAGTTGAATTTACTACAAAATAAGGAGTCAGTGCTGCCGATGGCAGCGCTGACTCCTACTTTTTACAATAATTATTTTATTTTTTGGAAGTCCCCTACTACTTGATTGGCACTCTGAGCATGAGCGCGCCTACTTGGTCTGGTGTGGGGCCGGGCTTGAAATTGATATGGCAAAGCGCACACTCCGCCCTAAAGTTGCTGAGGGGGATTGAGCGTCGATAGTACCATTTATTGTTCACGCGCTGGACGGACGCGTATGCCTGTCCCGCCATTGCCAGCGCGTTTGCCTGACGCTCAAAGTTGTCGCTGGGGCGATCGTTTTCCCGAAGCGGGCCAACAGTGCCGACTAACCGCATATCCTTGTTCCGATCGTTAAATATCAGCGAGATGGAGTCCTTACCCTGCTCCACGTTATCCACGGTCGTCTCATCGAACTCCTGCGTCAGTGCAGCGAACAAGGTGTTGAACATGAGATCGCTCGTCTGTTGAGCGATCGCAACCTTCTGAGGTGGAGGTGGATAATCATAACCACGGGCAATTGACGTGAAACTGAACCCGATGACAAGCAACACCACAAAAATTCCATAGCTGACTAGCTTTTTCAGACGCATTCTCTTAATTCCTTTGGTTTTATATTGCTCCTGACTTATATCAACCCTATGTGAAGATACATATAACAACACCCTCATGTAGCCTCCTAAATGACTTAAAAGAACAACATTAGGTAGGCGTAAATATATACAACTTCACAAAGAAACGATATTAGTAACTCCGCATCACGGACGGAACCTTTACCAAAGCGATGCAGAGATTATAGGGCAGAAGTGAAGGATTGATTTTCAATCTTCCAAAAAATTATGTTTGCGTACTAACTCGTATAATCTTATCATACTAGGCAGTGAAAATACTAGTATGTGATGAGTAAATATGAATACTATGTTAATTAATAAGATTTGGGGCTGAATCAATTGTTAAAGGTAGATAAACTTCTGCCA
>NZ_JADEXF010000315.1 GCF_015207245.1 Nostoc cf. edaphicum LEGE 07299 | reverse complement strand
TGTTTTAGCTTAGTCAGCACAACTGCCAAATTTTCACTGTCTTGTCATCACTACCGCTAGCAAGAGTCATACAATCTGAACTAAAAGCGACAAAGTTTACTCCATCGCTATGTCCACTCAAGGTACAAATAAGTTCCCAATTCTCTACATTCCACAGCTTAATAGTATTGTCATAACTACCACTAGCAAGGATTTGACCATTCAGGCTGAAAGTAATGGAATGAATCGGTTTGGAATGGTCGGTGAGGGTGTGCAGCAGTTTCCCAGTATTTAAATTCCACAGTTTAACAGTGTGTTCTTGACTCCCACTAGCGAGAGTTTTGCCATCTGGACTGATAGCGATCGCCCAAACTAAGTTAGAATTGCCAGCAAAAGTTTGCAATAATTCCTTAGTGTCTAGACTAAACAACTTAATAGTACGATCTAAACTGTCGCTGGCAATAGCCTGACCATTGGGAGTGATTGCCAGGGAAGAAGCTGCCCAAGAGTCTTCAGGTAGCCTTCCAATCTCTTTTCCCGTCGTTAGATTCCATAGCTTGATTGTATGATCCCGACTGCCACTGATCAGAGTCTGATTATCTGGGGTAATTCCTAAAGAATATACTGAGTCTGAATGTGCAGTAGAGAACCAAGTTCCAAGGTTGCGAACTAGTTTTCTCGTGTTGAGATTCCAAATTTTGATGGTTTTATCAGCGCTACCACTGGCAAGTATTTGACCATTGGGACTGATGACAACACTATTCACTGTATGTGAATGGCCCTCAAGAGTCTCTAAGAGTGTTCCAGTCTTCAGATTCCAAATTTTGATGGTTTGATCGGCACTACCACTAGCAAGAATTTGACCATCAGGACTGATGGCAACACTATTGACTGTATCTGAATGGTCAGTGAGTGTGTAGATACATCTCCATCCCTGAGTTTTATTAGTTGGAGTTTTAACAATTGGAACCCTGGAGCTTTCTTTAGTATTTGGAGCTTTAGCGATCGCAATCTTGTAGCCTTCTTTAAATGTTTGGATTTCTGGCTTCATTGTCGGTCTGATTGCTTGCACTTTCTCCTTGGCATACTCATGCAATTCATCAATAGTAATTCGGCCATTTTTATCTCGATCTGCTGCACCAGTTTCAATCCCCTCTACTATGTAATGAGTATAAATGCCTGCTTCTTCGGCTTCAAAGGATTGTCTTGCAGCAGTAGAAGATGCAAGTAGCGCACACCCTTCACAAGTAGGCTTTGCTTGCCAATCCACAGCAAAAGCTCCACTATAACAACAGTCAAGAATCACAACTTGCTGTCTGGAGGGACTTTTTTTCATAATATCTTGCACAAAATTAGCTGGCACTGCTGTTGAATGGAAGGCATCTTTCCGAGTGCTACGAGTTGCCAGGTAAAGCCTGCCATCATGGTCATCTGTAATTCCATGACCAGAGAAAAACAAAAAGGTAAAATCCTCCTTTTTACAATCTGCAAATAGCTTTTGAATGGCTATTTGCATTGTCATTAAATCTGGATTTACCAGTGCTTCTACTTTGTCAAAACTACCTAACAGCGGGTTTTCTAACACTCGCTGCATTGCTTTGACATCCTTATCAGCTGTCGGAACTAGCGGTAAGCCAGCTTCGTATTCGCTCACTCCAATCAGCAGTGCGACCTTCTTAGCCATTCGAGTCTCCCTGAACGGTTGCTAGCAGTTCCTTTGCTATTCTCTCGGCCTCTAATAGCTCTTGGCGGCTACTAGCTTCAAGCACAACCTTCTTATTATTGGCTTCTACTGTCACCTTGATTGGTTTGTCACCCAAGCGATCGCCTAAAAAGCCCAAAAATCCTTTAATATTCTTTACACTCACTTCTGCTGTCAGCATTCCTACCAAAAAAGAAATCCCTGGTTTGCTTCCCTCTTCTGGATTCAGGTCTTCTGTACGTACAACTCGCTCTACTTCCTCCAGGTTGCTGAGTCGATTCAATAAATTCTGTACTATTTCCTGCTTTTCTTCTGGATCTAATTCTGGATCGTTAAGAGCAATAGTAAAGATTACATTCGATAGTGCAGTCATAATAGCTCCTTAAGTACTATCATCGTTGTTGTAATTAAGTTTATTTATTTCACTTGCTATGGTGGAGATAACAGTGACAAATTCTTCCACTGCTAGTAAGTTGAATAATCTCTTGCCATACTTAACAGATTACCGTACTTTACATACACGCCCGAACGATTATATATTCCCCAGTCAACCCCTTTTTCAAATACGGTTCGGGATCGGCAGAGGGTATCGAGCAGTCCCATCTAAGGGAACCTTAGTTTGAAACTTCAGAAAGAAGGTGAGGAGAAAAAGAGTTTAATTACCCTTGATTTTGCCTTTTCATACTTTTAGAGACGGTTAGTTGCTGCTTAGAAAAACTATGACGGCGTGTCTTTTGACACGATTTTACTATTACAGCAACAATGCTACGTAGTGACTGTTTTTACTTGGTGTGAAAGAGAACGTGAAAAAGGATTTTTTGTTGCTAACAGTTGCTTTACCTTTACTGATAGCATCTCCTAGTTATGCTGTTGAGAGTGAAATTGAGCAGAGAAATACTAATAAATCAACCGACGTTATTTCAGATATTCCGAGTTTGAGTGAAATTGAGCTACCCGCCACTAATGCCGAATTATTATCTCAACAATCTGTACCCATTGAAGTTAATCCAGAAGAAACTCAGCCAGCAACAGAGCAAACTCCGAGCGATGATGCAGACATTTCTATAGAAGCGATCGCAGAACCAGACAACCTACCTCAATCTACTCCAACTTACGTCATTGATAAAGAAGAAATTAAAAAGCAGGGTGCTGCAAGTTTAGCCGATATCTTGAAACGAATGCCTGGTTTTGCAATCAATGATGTCGGTCATGGTGCAGATATTCATACAGGTACATACTACCGGGGAGCCTCAATTAATCAATCTGTATTTTTGATTAATGGTAGACCGATTAACAACAATGTCAACACTTATCATGGTGGAACTGATTTAAATAGCATTCCTGTAGAGGCGATTGAACGAGTGGAATTATATAGCGGTACAGCCTCTGCTTTATTTGGTTCTTCAGCCTTTGGAGGAGTTGTAAATATTATTACCAAGGAAGGTTATGGCAAACCTAAATTGAGTGGTAGTGCAGAATTTGGCTCATTGAATTTAAATAATCAACAAGTGACTTATGGTGGTTCATCTGATAAGGTCAAGTACAACTTTAGCTTTGAAAGATTCTTTACAGATAACCGTTACCGTGTCCCTGTAGGTGCAGCAAATCGTGATGAACAAGGATTTTTATCGAATGCAGATACAGCTACAAGTACCTACTTTGGTAGCATTGGAGTAGATTTAGATCAAAAAAATTCTCTGAATTTAGATGTTACTGCACTCAGCAGTCGTCGCGGTTTAATTTATTTCGGTTTCCCTCTCCAAAGAGATAGATTAGACCACGATGGTTTAAATATTGGCTTATCTTGGAAAACTCGGCTAGGTAATGGCGAAAGCTCTAACCTAACAACCTCAATTGGTTATAACCAAGATTATTTTAGCACCTATGGCCCTACAGGAGTATCATTTTATCGTAGAGGGTCTTTAGATACACAACAACTCACAGCCAGAGTCGATCATGAGTGGAAAATTACTTCTAATAATAAATTACGCTGGGGATTAGATTTGAAAAACACCGATTTAATCGGTGATGTTTTGAGTACAGATCCTACTAGGATTGCCGAGAACGAAACTGAAGATAAGAGTTTGCTTAACACAGCTTTATTCGCTGTCAATACTTGGAATATTAGCGATAATTTTTTGATAGATTTAGGGTTAAGACAAAGCTTTGATAGCCAATTTGGAAATTATCTCAATCCTAGTGTTGGGTTACGTTATGCCGTCACTCCAATAGTAGCAGTGCGTGGAAGTTGGGCAGGAGGACAACGCAATCCTGGGTTGGATCAGTTGTATGTTTATGATACAGTTCATGGTTGGGCACCTAATCCTGATTTAAGGCCAGAAATTGGCTCAACTTGGACTGCGGGAGTAGATATCAATTTTTCGGAAAATCTGATTGGACAGTTTACTTACTTTGGTAGTAGTATAGGCGATCGCTTGGGAGTGATCGCCGGAAAATGGGCAAACATTGGGCTAGTAGATACCAATGGTTTAGAGGCTGCATTGCAATTCAAAATTGCCACTGGCTGGTCAACATTCCTCAACTATACTTATACAGATTCCCAAATAAAAACAGGGGCAGATAAAGGTTTGCAGTTAGGTTTAATTCCCTACTCTGTACTACAAACTGGTGTGGGTTATCAAAATTCCGGTTGGCAAGCTAACTTGTATGTTACCTACAATAGTGGCGCTCGCAGATCCATCTTCGTTAACTCTACTGACAAGCCTACAGATTTTGCACCGTCTTTCGTGAATTTAGATTTGAGCGGACGTATACCTCTAACTAGCAATTTAGGACTAACAGTTTACTTAGAAAATCTACTGGGTGAGCAATATGAGCGAGTTAATCGCATATATAGCCCTGGATTTACTTTTCGTGTAGGTTTAAGCGCCAATTTTTAGGTATTCAATGTAGAGATTTTCTCATTGCAAAGTCTCTACATTCTTATGTCTTTGCACATAACTTAGAAAATCTCACTTTCCTATAAGGATAGAATGTTAGGTTTGACAGCATTTTTTAGTAAAGGCAACGCACCACCGTACAACATAGTGCGTTAAGCTAAAGCCATAATGACCCTACTTAAACATTTACTTTTAATCTAAAATCTAAAATATAAAACTGCTATGAGAGCCAGAATTGAAAATAAAATACTTTTTATCCACCACGAAGATTTGCCAGAGTTTAAGAAGGGTGGTTCGGTGGTGAGAAACTCTTATTTTTGGGCACTACGTTCAATAGCTGGTCAAGCTTCACGTTATCGTGATTGGGAATACGAACCGGAGGTTTGGCTAGCGCTTTCACGAATGCTTTTATCGTTTGCTGAATCAGGATATTTGGGTATTAGAGAAACTTTACTAGAGTTTCCCTTATCTCAAGGAGAAATTCCTAATTTGCTGCGAGACGTTTCCACTTGGGAGTAGGGATGTATAGCTGTTAAATCTCGAAATATCTCTTCTACATAGATGCGTAGCGGCTTCTTGCAGGGGACGAGCGATCTCTATATATTCTTATTAATACCATTTCTTTGCAAGGTTGCACCAAAACCTTTTAACTTCTTTCTTTGTGTCTTTTGCGTCCTTCTCTAACGAGACGCTGCGCGAATGCGGTTCGTTTTTCTTTCTTCTTTATTCTACTTAAAGATGGTTTAGCGCATCTTCATACAGAATTGGTATAACCC
>NZ_JADEXF010000314.1 GCF_015207245.1 Nostoc cf. edaphicum LEGE 07299 | reverse complement strand
CATTCTCTTCAGAGCCGCTATTTGCCGAGTGAATAGCCCACACCCGTAGCTGTCGGTCTTCGGCTGATTCCGGTGTTTCATCATCAGGCGTATCTATTGATACCCCATCATTCAGCGCTCTCTCCAACTTTTTGATAAACCGCTTACTATCGCTGACCATCATCAGTTTTTTACCCGACATTAGTTGAGCGTGGAACTCTGCAACGATTGCGCTGCTGTTTCTCCCCTCGTACCAATGAACTTGACGACCACCTGAGCGATACTGGTTTTTGATGATGTAGGGTTTTTCGCCAGCCGGTCGCAAATTCATGAAAAACTCAATGGTCAAATCATCCAAGTGAGCATCAGCTAAAACAACCAGCTTGGCGTTGTAAACTAGATACTCAAGCACTTCCAGAATCGCCCCCCTGTGTTCTTTGCAGGTTTTGGACTTTAGCAAGTGAGCGAGATACTGGCAGGCTTCATCAATAAATAGAATGTCATAAGCCTGTAAATCATTTGCCATTTTATACAGAGAATCCACGGTAATGCTGAGAGCTTTTACCTGACCCCAATCCCCGCAAGAAATCGCGGAGTACATGGCTGTTTGTAAGCGATCGCTGAGATTCTTGAGCAAAGTAACCCGATGCCCATTGTTCAAAAAGCTCAAGTTTGGGTTCTCTCTTCTGAGAACTGCCAAAATTTCAGTCTTTCCTGTTCCCATGTCGGAAACCAAACCAACTAACCCCGATTGAGGCAGAGAGTGTATTGCAAGTGAGAGATAGCGGGTATTCACCGTTACATTGGGCTTGTACTTATGGAGTCCCCTGGCACGATTGATGAAAAATCTTTGCTTGTACTCGCTGATTCTCAAGGCATCAGCAATCATTGTGGTGACGGCTTTATCCGCCTTTCTACCCAGAGCCACAACCCAATCGTCAATTCCTTTCTCTGGCCCTGGCAGCAGCGCTACTTCACATTGGCAACAAAGTTCTACAATTGCAGAAGCTGTGCGGCGTGTGGCTTGAAAAATCTGCTGTTTGGTTTTGGGTTTGCTTTCGTAGTCGAATAGAACAACGAATTTGCGCCCCTTTTGAGTCATTGGGACTAAATCAGGGTGTAGTCGTTCTAAATCCTCCTTGCCCACTCGACCGTTCCAGATTCCTGGTAGTGCGATCGCTACAAATCCCAAGGTCAGCAAGCAACCAGCCTTCTTCTCGCCCTCTGTAAGGATTACAGGGATTTCGGGATGTGCCATAACCCAAGCCCAAAAACCTAACGCTTCTCCCTGGTCGGTAACGGTAATATGTTCTGGCATCGGCACGTTATAGCGAAGTGATACCAACTGCCATAAATGTAGGGGCATTCTCAAGTAAGTAACTCGGTTGGGAGTTTTGGGTGGTGATTCGTACTTGACTGGCTTTTGAGTTTGCTGCTGTGTAGTCTTGTCCCATTCAAGGCGGGGGTAATCTGGTTTCATCCGTCCCCAGTCCATCGCCAACCAATCATTAAGGGGGTCAAGTCCGCTAACCCACCATGCACCGGACTCTGCGTGGGCATATCGTTTCAAGTAGCCATCACGCAGCCGCCCATCGTTACGTCTGGCAGTTTGAGGTAGGGCGCATAGCAGATATTCGTATACTGAGGGGCCACTAAGAGAACGGACATTTAAAGCTGTTAACTCTGGGTCAACAGCACTTGCTAACCATTCATTCCAATGGTGCGCTTCTATGTCAGAGGGACGGGATATGATCTCGTACCTCTGTGTAACTTCAATTTTTTGAAGTCCACAGTTACTATTTTTCACAGCTTTTTCCCTCAAATACATTGGTTTTTAGTATCTGGAGGGGGTTATTGCGCTGCTACACCTTATATCTACGAGATTTACTGTTTTGCTTGTTGAAAATTTTTACTTATCAAAAAATTTGATAAATTTATATGCAAAATTTCGCAGTGAAAATATAGAAATTTCCACAGTAACTCATATAATATGAGTAAGCAGCGCGGACTAATCTCTTTCGCCAATCTGTGGTTCGAGCTTCCAACTACAATCCACTTTTTTGGTTCTCTAGAGATAAACCCCGCTTCCCAATATTTGAAATATTTAATTTTCTCTGTCGGGCAAAGCGTTCACTACTGAGTGGCTCTTTGTCCTTTTAATTTTTGTGTCTTTTGTATATTCACCTCCGTTTTACGCTTCATTTGAGTACTTGCTGATTGTACAGAACTTTTGGCTGTCTTATATCTAACAAGACTGGGATTTTTTACTTGAAATTACTCAACAAGAGTTGATGATTATTCAAGAAATGAGGCTTTGCACTGCACTTGTGCTGAGTCGGTTATTTGTTCTTCTCTCTTTCAGTTGGCAACGGTTCTACCTTGATATTGCGTACTCCTACTTCTATCAGGTATGCCGCTAGATTGGCAGTAGTTCGCCCTTGGTTCTCAGCTAGTGCTTCAAGCTGATCAAATACAGTATCAGGTAGCGTTACACTAAAACGCTTGCTCATGCATCATTTTCGCTTCAAATTGCCTCCTAAATCATACGCTGTGATTCCTATTTAAGTTTAAACTGCTGCGGTATTGCTGTTAACTACATCTATTTTAAACTTTGTGTACAGCTAAATACCATCATAGTGCATCGAAATAGATGCTATAATAGTTTTGTCAGCCAAAAAACGACACAAAACAAAGGCAATAGAAGCCAGAAAGTGATGCTATGGCTAACCCCTAACTGGATGTGTGGATTTAAGGCGATTCAGCCTCTAAATTCTCCAAAGCCAGAAAAATCAAGACTTTAACAACTATCTGAACCATGACAGCTATATATTCCAATGCCAAAAACTGGCTAGTTCAGGCAGACTTGTTAGCCAAATCAGGGCTAACTGACCTCACAGGAGGTAAAGACTCAGGTGCAGGGTATGGCAAGGCAATCATCGGTGATTTTTCGATCATGATGCCAGCCGCATACTCACTTGTTCGCAACCGAAACATCATGCACCACGAAACCATCTCAAAAGATGGGGCATGGCTGCGATATGTAGAAGGTTCGCGGCTTGACTTAAAAGACGTTCAATTCTTTTGGGGCAGTGCGGCTCTAGCTCAAAGTGACCACACCCTGTTACACGAAGATAAGGCGAAAAAAGCAGAACTCGCACTAGAAAGCATCCTTGCAGACTTAGCGGTTCTGAATATTCCTTCGGGGGTCAAACTTTCAATTAGTTTGAGCAATCACAACCCAGAACGCTGGGCAACTGAGATTAAACGCCGAGTTGAAGGGACTCACACCTTTGAACATCTGCACCCTGTAACTCGTTCCATTGTCACCAAGACTGTTGACATCGTGGTGACAGGCATTTACCCCGAAGGATTTGGAAGCATTGCCCACTGCTTATTCGGTGAAGCATCCCTGGTACTTGACCCCTCAGAATTAGCGATCGCACTCGATATCGGTTCATCGACTTGGTTGATTACCGTGTTCAACGGTAGCGGTGCAGTGATTGACAGACACCTAATAGAGGGTGGTTGCGGTGAACTGCATACCATGATTGCAGAAGCCCTCGACAAGCGAAACGACAGAGTGAGTCTGCTGTCCAAGGATGTGAAGCACTCGCCCAGCTTGGTGAACCAGGGCATTCTAGAAGGGACTTTCACTTATGGAGGCAACCACCTGACAGGCAAAAAGTTTGAAACCGAGTACAGCCAATGCCTTGATCAGTGGTGGTCAAACAGGATTGAGAAATTCGCCAACTTTGTGACTGCTGGCAATTATCTAGACCGCGCTAAATACCTTGTTGCCTGGGGTGGTGGTGTTTCGCTGCCAGTGGTGGATCAAAACTTAGCCGGTTTAGGCTTTGTGGTCTTGAATAATCCCCAATTTATCAATGCCTTGGGGTTGAAACTATTAACTCAAATTGCAAGAGGAGCTTAACCCTCTTTTGTCAGAGTGGGAGAATCCAATCGCCCAATCGCTTACAGGGCTTTAACTTCCACTTTTTGTCTATAAATTTTAGTTCCTGTTAGAAAATAAAGCTTCAAACCTAGATTCAATCAAAGTCTCAGAATTTGCCTGAGATTATTGTTTTCCGAGAGTGACAAAACAGGGTTAATCAATGAATTACGAATCTCGGCGTATAACCATCCCCTACTTAGCAGTAATTGAATTGTGCAAGATTGTTGATTTACCCCAAGACGCGCCAACACAAGCACTTTCAGCAGGTGTAGAGAAACTGATTTTTCAACACGGCAATGTACAATCATCGCCCAAAGTTGAAACAGCGCAATCTACACAGCCCAATAAATCGGCACTTAGCGCAATGGTCACTAATTTTAAGGGGGCAGCATGACCAAATCCAGATTTAGAAACACGGTTTTAGGCATTGGTGCAACAGCAGCAGCGTTAGCCGTTGGCTACTTCGGAGTGCAGTACTTTGGCAGAAACAATATGTTCACCATTGCCGCAGCTGTTGGGGGTGGAGGTGCAATCAGCTATGTACTTCAAAAACCGAGTCAGCCACAAGCGCCAAACAGTGAGCCAGAAGCACCAACCACACCGATGAAAACCCAAAGGAGAAGAAACAAGTCATGAGCGACCAAGACACCCAAAAGACACAACCATCGCTAACAACAACCGAAATAATGACCATCATCCTCGGTTGCGAACAGACTCTTAGGTTCGTGCAAGCATCCCCAAATTACAAACAAATGGAAGCGTCCGAACGGTTCAGTACATCGAATGACCTGCGTCTGGGTGATGCTGTGCAAGCCTTGATGGAGATTCACGAAGCAATCCTAAATATCGAGTTTTATTCCCAAGTTTGAGGAAGCAAATGTTAGAAACGACAACTTTACAGCGTAACCACCTCTACGAATTCCGTGGTCAACAACTGCGCTACAGCCACCGTTCTAATTGTGGAGTCAATGCCCCTTTCATATTCAATGACTCAAAGGGCAGGCGCAAAGAATTAAGTCAAAACCAAGTGCAGAGGGAGGTTTTTGAACTTGTTGAGTTTTGTGAGAACTGATGATGAAGCGATCGCATCTGCCGGCAAGCTTGGCGATCGCCCATCTGTGCATCAAGTACATCAGACACATAAAGGATCTTAGCAGCATGGCACTCGACTACAAAAATCCCAACGATTGGGGACGCTCACCTCTGACCGACTCCGCCCTAAGAAAGCAGCAATTCAAAGCCGAAAATCCTGAACAGTGGTCAGCAATGATTGAAGCGGATATTGAGGCACTTTCCACACCGCTAGAAGAAAGTGAAAATTACCCACCCTTCACCGGAACGGAATTCTTAGCAACTCATTCAACCATCGATGACCATCCATACTCTGCTGCATTTGGTCAATTTTTGGGTAACGGTATTGACC
>NZ_JADEXF010000313.1 GCF_015207245.1 Nostoc cf. edaphicum LEGE 07299 | reverse complement strand
GCTAAAGGATAGGTTAAGCAAATCAACAAACGACAGCGATTTGATTTAGCTACATCAAAAATTGCTGTTGCAGACTATTGGCATAAGGAAATGAATCAAAACAAAAATTATTCCATGTAGGCAATTTAACCAAATTTGGCTACAAAAAGCTAAGACATGATTAAGCGTATTGAACCACGCAGATATTGAACAGAATCCGATCAATTATGGATGGATACTTGTGGTGATGTTAGTGAGTATCCATAAATTATTGAAGCTTGACTAGCGATTTTAGATTTTTGATTAGGGTCTTCTAGTTTATATATCGTCTGGGACGGAATAAATCTAAAAGACGTTTGCTAAGACTGCGCGATCGCCAATCCAAAATCCAAAATTTATTGACCAAAGTGCGGTAGATATGTCCAGGAGAAGACGATGATTGAGTATTTGACATCCTTGAACGACCACAATTTGCCCTATCCAGATACGATTCATCCCATCGTTGTCCACTTCGTAATTGCGATGGTGTTGTTTTCCTTCTTCTGCGATGTAATTGGCTATTTTACTGGTAAATCCGGTCTTTTTGAGGTGAGTTGGTGGAATATGTTAGTTGCCACGATCGCTATCTTCGTCGCGATTATTTTTGGTCAGTTTGAAGCAGGGTTAGCACAGCCTTACAGCCTAGCGAAATCGGTGCTGAATTTGCACACGCTAATTGGTTGGTCGCTTTCAGGAATTATCACAGCGATTACAGCTTGGCGCTATGTAATTCGTGCCCGCAATCCGCAAAAAGTACCGATTTATTATTTGGGAGCCGGATTAGTTTTAACTCTAATAGTTGGCTTGCAGGTATATCTCGGAGATGAGCTTGTTTGGGTATATGGATTGCATACCGTGCCAGTTGTGGAAGCAGTAAAGGATGGTTTGTTGCGATGAACTCAGAATTAATTGACCAATTGAACGGCTCTTTAGGTGCAAACGGATTACCTTACACAATTCCCATTCATCCCAACTTAGTCCATCTGACAATAGGTTTGTTCATCATTGCAATGACCTTCGATATTGTTGGTGTTCTGTTCCCCTTTGAAAAATGGGTCTTCAAATTTTTGGCAATTACTGTGGAACGTGACAACTTATTTGCTGTTGGCTGGTACAACATGTTAGCTGCCAGCATCATCACATTTTTCACAGTAGGAGCAGGCTTTTACGAAATGCTATTGGCAGCACCACCAGCTGATATAAAGAGTGCCTGGGGATTGCAGGCAATGGAAACTATGCTTTGGCATGGTGTGGGTGGTGTGTTCTTATTAGCGCTGATTGTTGGCATGACCATCTGGAGAGCATGGCAGCGCTTCGTTTGGGGCAAACAAGAATATAAACAGACAGATAGAGAAGTGCAATGGATCTATCTGTTTGCAGGCATAGCAATCATGTTCATTCTGTACATCCACGGCACACTAGGAGCGCAACTAGCCGCCGAGTTTGGCGTACATAATACAGCAGACAATTTGCTGCGATCGCACCAAGACCTCAACACAACACTCAAATAAGTCATTTGTCAATTGTCCTTTGACCAATGACTAATGACCAATGACCAATGACTAATGACTAATGACCATGAAAATCCAGAAGATTTTAAATATTTTGACGCTGCTTACAGGCGCGATCGCAGTGACTGTTACGAGTCTCTGGATCGGCAAGCAGGCTTACTCCTGGCTTCCTCCCCAAGCAGCAGCCGAATCCCTACTAATTGATGATTTGATTAGCTTCTTAGTAACCCTTGGTGCCTTCATCTTCTTGGGAGTAACAAGTACTTTAATGTATTCTGTGATCTTCCATCGGGCAGTCAAAGATGACTTCACTGACGGTCCCCCAATTCATGGCAATATCACCTTAGAAGTTGTCTGGACAGCAATCCCAATTCTTCTGGTGTTTTGGATTGCGGGTTACAGCTACCAAGTTTACGAACAAATGGGGATTCAAGGCCCATCGGAATTAGTTCACCTGCATAATCCGCTAGCAATGCAATCGGCTCATGCAGAACCAAATGATGTACCAGCTAACGCTTTAGCAGAACCTGTAGAAAAAATCGACGTACTAGCTAAACAGTGGGCGTGGGTTTTTCATTATCCTGAAAAAGATATTACCAGTACCGAATTGCATTTACCGAGCGATCGCCGGGTACGTTTAGCGCTGAAATCACAAGACGTTCTCCACGGCTTCTATATTCCTGCATTCCGCCTCAAGCAGGATATTATTCCCAACCATGCGATCGACTTTGAATTTACTCCCATCCGTCCCGGACAATACCGATTGACCGATTCTCAATATAGCGGTACATACTTTGCGACGATGCAGGCGAATGTAGTTGTCGAATCTCCTGAAGATTATCAGCAATGGCTAGCACAAGCTGCAACCCAAAAGCCATCCGTAGCAAAAAATCAGGCAGCTTCTGAGTATGCCCAAACATCCAATCAATCAGTCCAAACTGGTTGGGTTACAGTTCCACCTGCTGCACCTCCTCTAGTCAATTCACCTGGTTGAAAGGAAAGTAACCATGACTAATGTTCCTATTGAAGGTATTCTTCTCCCTGATGAGAAGCATAACCACGAATCTCCAAGTAATTGGAAAGAATACTTCAGCTTTAGTACTGACCACAAGGTAATTGGTATCCAGTATCTCGTTACCTCATTTTTCTTCTTTCTCGTCGGCGGTATCTTTGCGATGGTGATGCGGGGAGAACTGATGACACCCGAATCAGATTTAGTTGATCGCACCGTCTATAACGGTATGTTCACCATGCACGGCACTGTGATGCTGTTTTTGTGGACATTTCCCTCACTCGTTGGTTTTGCTAACTATCTAGTGCCCCTGATGATTGGGGCGCGAGATATGGCATTTCCCCGCCTCAACGCCGTCGCCTTTTGGATGGTGCCAGTAGTTGGGATTTTGATGATGGGTAGCTTCTTCGTCCCTGGTGGCCCAGCCCAAGCCGGTTGGTGGTCTTACCCGCCAGTCAGTCTCCAGAATCCCACAGGTAACTTGATTAATGGTCAAGTTCTCTGGCTGCTAGCGGTAGCAATATCTGGCGTATCCTCAATTATGGGGGCAGTCAACTTTGTCACCACAATCGTGAAGATGCGGGCCCCAGGAATGGGCTTCTTCAAAATGCCGTTGTTTGTCTGGGCAGTATTTAGCGCCCAAATTATCCAACTATTCGGACTGCCAGCACTAACAGCTGGTGCGGTGATGCTGCTACTAGACTTAACTGCTGGCACCGCCTTTTTCGACCCTTCCAAGGGTGGAAATCCAGTGATGTTCCAGCATTACTTTTGGTTCTACTCCCACCCAGCCGTTTACGTGATTATTTTGCCTGTCTTCGGCATTTTCTCAGAAATCTTCCCAGTTTATTCACGTAAACCCCTATTTGGTTACAAAGTAGTTGCTGTTTCATCCATCTTAATTGCCGTAGTTAGCGGTATTGTTTGGGTACACCATATGTACGTCAGTGGTACACCAGGCTGGATGCGGTTGATTTTCATGCTGACAACGATGTGCGTGTCTGTCCCCACAGGAATTAAAGTATTTGCTTGGGTAGCAACTATTTGGGGCGGTAAACTACGGCTAAATACCGCCATGCTGTTTGCCTTGGGCGGATTAATCATGTTTGTATTCGCCGGCATCACAGGCATCATGCTTTCTTCAGTACCAGTCGATGTCCACGTCAACAATACCTACTTTGTAGTCGGACACTTCCACTACGTCCTCTACGGCACCGTGACGATGGGCTTATTTGCAGCCATCTATCACTGGTTCCCCAAAATGACCGGGCGGATGTACTCAGAAAGCTGGGGTAAAATCCACTTCTGGTTAGCATTTATCGGCACCAACCTCAACTTTTTACCTATGCACCCCTTGGGATTGCAAGGAATGTTACGCCGAGTTGCTTCCTACGCCCCAGAGTATCAATTCTGGAATATCATCGCCAGCCTCGGCGGATTTCTCTTAGGAATGTCCACCTTGCCCTTCATATTCAATATGGTGATTTCTTGGATGCAAGGCGAGAAAGCACCCGCTAACCCTTGGCGAGCAATTGGACTAGAGTGGTTAGTTTCTTCACCCCCCCCAGTAGAAAACTTTGAAGAAACTCCCATCATCATCTCCGAACCCTACGGCTACGGCAAATCAGAACCCTTAACAGCTAACCTCCCAGAATAAACGCAAACTATCGGGAAGACGCAAAAACCCTCCGCGTACCTCTGCGCTTCCCTCCGCGTTCCTTTGCGTTTCAAATTCCCCCTCAAAAACTAAAATGGACAGCTATATCAATTCCCACGAATTGCCCCATACAAGCGCAGAACACAGCCACGACGAAGAAGGCAACAAAATGTTTGGCTTCATTGTCTTCCTACTGTCAGAAAGCGTCATCTTCTTAAGTTTTTTCGCCGGATATGCCATCTACAAAACAACAACGCCTAACTGGCTACCAGTTGGTGTTTCTGGATTAGAAATAAAAGAACCAGCAATCAACACAGTAATTCTCGTTGCTAGTAGCTTTGTAATTTACTTAGCAGAACGCGCCCTTCAACGCCACGACTTAGTAAAATTTCGCCTGTTCCTCTTGGCAACAATGGCGATGGGAACTTACTTTTTAGTTGGCCAAGCGATTGAATGGAACGGCCTCGCCTTTGGTTTCACCTCCGGGGTATTTGGTGGAACCTTCTATCTACTTACAGGCTTCCACGGTTTGCACGTTTTCACTGGTATTTTGTTGCAGTTAATAATTTTGGTACGTTCTTTCCTACCTAGCAACTACGATACAGGTCACTTCGGCGTCAATGCAACTTCATTGTTTTGGCACTTCGTCGATGTTATCTGGATTATTTTGTTTGTCCTTATCTATGTTTGGCAGTAAAGATTGGTGGGAAGGAAAACCCAGATAATTTCTCTGGGTTGGTGTATGTGGCATTGTTAATTACTTTTATGCCCCATACGCCATTCACTTTGTTATTCTGGTTGGTGAAAATGGTTGCTGCTTCAGCTACTATTTTTCTGCTACTTGCGCTTTTGCTGTTAATCAAAAGACAGATTTTGGGAATACTAAATTTAACAGCTTAGGCACTTAGTTATGAAAAATGTTGTTATCCCAAGTTTTTTGCTCAGTTTATCATTTGTTAGTTGCGGTGTGACTTCTCCACAAGATTTAGCTAAAAGTCATCTCGAACTGATAAAGGCTGGTAAGAGTAGTGAGGCAAACCAACAATATTGCATGACAAAAGAATCATTGAGACTGCATTCGGTTAAAGGATTTGAGATTTTGAGTTCTCAATCAAAAAGGCAGGATGGACTTTCTCGTACTCAAATTATTACCTATCGTGATACGCA
>NZ_JADEXF010000312.1 GCF_015207245.1 Nostoc cf. edaphicum LEGE 07299 | reverse complement strand
TAAGAAACTTTAATTTTGAACCTAGATATTATCCATAAAACCAAACCTGGTAGATGCCGTTTCAGAAAAATAATTACCTTACTGTAATTGGCGATCGCTTTTTCCTTTTTACGTTGAGAAATCGCTTGCACAATTTCTTTTGCTGCTTGTGACGGCGATATCAGCAGCATTGACGGAATAGAATCTTGCCACTCTGGATGCCAAATACCTTGGTTATCTACTTGGCGAATTTCAGTAGCAACGTAGCCAGGACAGATATGTATTATCGATACACCGTCGGGCGCTAATTCTTGAGATAATGACTCGCATAAAGCCCGCAACGCAAATTTGCTCATGCTATAAGCAGAATCACCACTCAAGGCAATATAACTTTTAACGCTACTAATAACAACTAATCTTCCCTGCGTTTTCTTTAGGTCATCTAAGGTAGCGTAGATTGTGTTGAGAACTCCAAAAACATTTGTTGCAAACAGCTTACGGTAGTCATCCACATTTAAGTCTGCCAATTTGCCTTTTAAAGACCAGCCTGCATTGGCAACAACGATATCAATCTTACCGAATTCACTTCCAGCAAGACTGACAGCTTTTTCTACTTCGCCATCTAAAGCTACATCGCAGGATATAGCTAGTACTCTTTGACCGCTGGGGTCAATCTCTGCGGCTATAGTTGCTAATCGTTCCGTCCGTCTCGCCAAAAGCACAACCTTTGCACCTTCACGGGCAAGTTCTTTGGCAACTGCTGCCCCAATTCCAGAGGAAGCCCCAGTAATCAACGCTACTAAACCATTAAACTGACTCATATAGTTTTAGCGTCTGCACAAAAATTGCCGATCCCAAAAATGTTTTGAGGATCGTTAGCTTGCTTAATTTCTTTAATCAATTCAATACTGTCAGATGATAAAGTATTTTTGATAAATTCTTGGCGACTTTTCCCGACACCATGATGATGAGAAATAGAACCACCATTTTCCATAATTGCTACTCTGATAGAATGCTCGATTTGAGGAGAAATTATTTCTGGAGATTCAACTCCTTTACTATAAAAGCCAAACATAAAATATAAACAAACACCTGTATGATAAATTTGACTAATTCGGTAAGATAGATAAGGTTTTCCAGGTAAGTTAAACTTTTCATGCTGCTCTTTTAATGTCTGGTCAACAGCATGACAAACTTGGTGAATTTGACTCCAAGAGACAGATGTTTCAAAACTTTCGCCAAGAATAAAAAAACTAGCTAAGAAATCTCGCATATAGGCAATAGCATAAGTTAGCATATAGCCTCGTTGTCCGTTTTCTGACCCAGACGCCAAGCCTTGAAATTTTTTAGCTAACGCATATATATTAGTTTGTTGATAAGCAATTTCTTGAGCAGATCCTTCCATAACAATAGTAGCTGCTACCATTTGATATGGATTAAAGCCACACAGCTTTAATAAATAAAACTTTTTAAGTTTATCAATCCAGCCTTTGATATTAGTTGGCTGTGGTTTTAGGGCTTGACCGAAGCGAAATTGATTATTATCTACCAAACGAATACTAGCTGGAACAAATCCACTATGAGCTAAACTGTATAAAAATTCTACTCCTAACTCGAAGTTAGGAAAAACGAGAGAGCCATATTTTTTTACCTGGGGAATAGGATGAATTTTAATCACAGCTTTGGTAATTAATCCTAAGTTTCCTTCACTACCAAACAGAATATTTTGAATCTGCATTCCCATTGAAGCGCGGGAGATTGGTTGTATTTGCTCAATTGTACCTTTGGGGGTAATTAGAGTAATATTTTCTACAATTTGCTCAATATTGCCATAGCGATTTTTCTTCATTCCACTTGCATTTGTGGAAATCCAACCCCCTAAAGTCGAAAACTCTAAACTATCAGGTTCGTGACCGCAAGTAAATCCATCTTTTCTTAACTGTTCCTCAAGCTGCTGACCTGTAATTCCTGCTTGTACACAAGCGCGGAAATTATCTCGATCTATCCACTCAATTTTATTCATCCGCCGCATATCTACAGAAACTACCATTCTTTTTTCATCTTCTGGTAGCTTTAAGGCGCAGCTAACATTAGTTCCACCTCCAAAAGGAACAAGACAGATATTGTGTTCTATAGCAAGATTTATAATTTTTTGGGCATCTAACTCTGATTGGCAGTAAAATATCATATCTACAGTTCGCTCTAATTTAGAGTAAAGAACTTTGTAAACTTCTTTAAAAGCACTTTGCCCATGACTGTGAAAAAGACGTTCTTGTTCGTCAAATGTGTATTGATTACTAGGAAATATATTCTCTAATTCTTGACAAAAACATTTATTGATATTTAGAGGGTTAATAAATTTTTGTGTTATTTCTGGTTGCTGGTCATGGGGATTAATTTCAATACCTAATTGTTCTTCTATATAGGAAAGAAAATAAGGCATTTTGTAGCCTGATAGATTGTAGCGATCGCCTGTCAAAGTTACCGAGCGATCGTCATTGATTATAAACTGGGTATCGGCGAACCCCCATTTATGTCTCCAAGTTTCCATAATTCACTTTTCCTACTAAATTGTCGTGCAGTTGAGCGATCGCTATATACACATCATTAATAATTTGTTGTTGAATTTGACGAGTGTCAAGTATATTTTGTTTAGTTTGATAATGCCTGAAGTCTAAAGGTAAGCCAAAACTCACGTAAATTGGATGTCGTTTGGGAAAATGTCTACCTTTAGGCAATGCTTGATAAGTTCCATGAATATAGACAGGAATGACAGGAACGTTTAGGTGCAGCACTAATAATCCTAATCCCAGTTTTAGGCGTTGAAGCTCACCCGTTATCGAGCGAGTTCCTTCTGGGAAAAACAGAATTACCTTGTTTTGTTCCACAATTTTTTGACAGGAACGCAGAGAATTTAAAAAATTGCCTTTGCGTTCAAAGCAAATCATGTTGAAAAAATTCTGGCACATCCATGCTTTGAACGGTCGATTGAAAAAGTAGTCTTTTGCTGCCAAGCTGTAAACATTTTTAAAATGTTTGCCTTGGGCCGCTATCACTGCTGGGCCATCAAGATGACTAACATGGTTAGCTGCAATTATATAAGCTCTATCCTGGGGAATATTTTCTAGTCCTAGACATTTAAGCTGAAACCAATGTTGGTAAAGCAATTTACCACTTATCCAAATAATATTTTGACCTATATTAACTAGCCAATTTTGAAGTTGATTTTCTGTCATTATTTTATCTTAGTCATTGGTCAGTAAATATTTATCAGCTATCAGTCATTAGGAAATCTTTTCTTTCTCTGCATCCCCTTCTATCTTCACAAGCAAGCTCTCATAATTAACTAGGTTTTTTCTGGTAATATGAGATTTCCCTAGCTTTACCTTTATGAAGCTGGTTCTAAATAACCACTACTAAGGAAATACGAAAAATATATTTTCAGTAAAGCAGTATCTACGGCAGGGCAAACAATCGAAGTTTCTCTAAGCGTATTAATAGTTTCTTGACAACTAATTTTTGGTCTTATATTTTGCTGGTATAACTCAGGAATTGTGATTTTTTCTTGCCCCCATTCTTGGCAAAAGAAAGGAATTAGAGATGTTAAAACGTTTTGGTTTGTTCGCATAGTGGCAGACAACTGTTTTTGCCACTGTTGATAAGGAATAAGCTGGATAGAATAACCTAAAGAGCAAAGCCAAGCAAACAAATTTTGCCAATGGTAAGGATGAGGATTATTCAGATGATAGCACTTGCCGATCGCTTGCTTTTGTCTGGATAAATAAACAATTCCTTGTGCTACATAGTCAACTGGAGATAAATCTAAAAAATAGTCGAGTTGGGGCATACTACCCATCTGAATATAACCCTTAATCATCCGGCAAATAATATCATTGTTTTTCCAAATTCCGGTTTGACTATCCCCAGAGATAAAAGCTGACCGATAAATATTTATTGGTAATCCGCGATTGCGGGCTTCCATAACCAACTTCTCTGCTACCCATTTACTTTGAGAATATCCCAAATAAATATCTTCCCAATCAGATAGTGATTCGTTTTCATCGACTATTTTTTGGCTATACGCTGATGACTCAAATACAGCAAAACTTGAAATGTAATGCAGGGATTTGGTTTTACTTTGGCAGGCTAATCGTAAAATTTCTTGTGTTCCTAAAACATTGCAAGGTTTCAATCGAGCATAGGAGTACACATAACTTAGTAATGCTCCACTATGATAAATACTGTCAATCTCATTTGCTAGTTTGCTAAATGTTGCTGTTGTCAAACCCAGTTGTGGCAGAGAAATATCACCCAAAACTGGTATAATTCTTGATTGGAAAGAACTATTCCACAAGTTGTAAAACTTTAAATTATTTTGCAATCTCCCTTGGGCAGTTTCAAGTTCGGATCCGCGCACAAGACAATAAATTTTTGCTTGAGTTTGTTGTAACAGTTCGGATAGTAAAAAAGCCCCTAAAAAACCTGTTGCTCCGGTTAAAAAAATAGAAGTGGGTTCAGTTCCCAATGAGGTAGCGGTATTTTCTGGATAAATAGTTGATTCTAAAACTGCTTCTGCAGATAAATCTATAAATTTCTCAATTTTTTGCTGATTTTGAGTCATAAATTCCAGAATTTCAGCTTTCCGTTCGCTGAGAATCGTCTGAATTTCTGGAGATAATACTCCTTTTGGCGCACGCAGATGTAGTTTCCCATCCTGAGCCGATAACTTAATTCCTTGTTTATTAAGCCAATCAAAAAGTTGATAGAGACTCATAAGATTATTTCCTCTATATCACCCAAATGTTGAGCCAAAGCTTCAATAGTTGGGTAATCAATTAGTAAATCCGGTTCTAACTGGCATTCCAGAAAATCACCCAGATCGCCAGTCAAACTGACTGCGGCGCTAGAATCTAATCCGTAACTATTTAAAGGCAAAGTAATATCTATTTCATCTGAAGGTATTTCTAAAGCGGCAGCTAGATATGAAATTAACCAGGCTTTAATTTCTGCTACAGTTCCCTTTGTTTTCAATACTTCTGAGGCTTTTAATGTTGAATCAATTTGTAAATTTTTGCGTTCCATCTTTTAATATTTGAAAGCTTTGTTAATTATTTTTAGCTGATTGAGAGTATTATTGTGAAATTTCATCCAGTTTTTTGAATTCAATTGCTTCTAAGCTAGGATGCTTTACATCCCAAGCTAAACCTATAGCTTGTAAAATCAGAATAACCCAGTATCCTGGATCGATTTGCCACCATTTTAAACCAAACTTTGCTGAGTTAGGAAAAGCATGATGATTGTTGTGCCAACCTTCACCAAGGGTAAGAATAGCCAACCAAATGTTGTTTTTACTTTGGTCTATGTTTTTAAACAATCTTTTTCCATAAACATGACCTATAGAG
>NZ_JADEXF010000311.1 GCF_015207245.1 Nostoc cf. edaphicum LEGE 07299 | reverse complement strand
GTTCACAAATAATTTAGCAGTAGCACAAAGTTGTGTAATCTTATGCGTATACCTGTTTAAAATGAGAATCGCTATAATTCCCAATTTTCGTGCTTACTAACTACCGTCCAGAACTCAAATTCTGGAATAATAGCTCAAGTCTGCTCAAGTAGACTAATATTTTACTTTCTTATCTGATAGACACTTATGACCCAATACGGTTCAGTTAAGGCTAAAACTCTTTGTCAAAGTCAACTTTTTTAACGAACCGCAGAGGCGCAGAGGAAACAGAGAGAAGAGAAAAAATGCTTAACTGAACTGTATTGACTTATGACCAACTGTGATTAATTTTAATTCCTCGGCTTTGCATTACCTCTTCAAATAAATTTGTTGGTAATGCTTCTTCTACAGGAAAAACTCCGGGTTTTTTGAGTTTACCTTCTAGCAATAATTGGGCAATACTACCTGTGCCACAACCAGAAGCTACAGCTGTATTTTCATGCACTACAGTTGAGCAATAAACGGCTGTTTCATCATTTTTCTGCCCTGTAACCTCAGAACGAACTGCTACTCCAATTCCACTAAAATTATTAGTGACATCTGTCATTGAATGGCTGACATGAGACAGAAATTCAATCATGTAACGACGCTGCATTAACCACTTGGGAAAAACGTGTGCCGCAATCCAAGTTAGATGATTATAAAAATCTGGAACGGAACCAAACTTAGTAATTACAGTTTTCACTGATGGGAATGCATGGGGCAGTGTAAAGGTTTCTGGCATATCAAACCAGTAAACTCCTGTGCGTCCATAGGGAGGTGGAAAATCAATTAATTCTCTTTCACTATAAGGCTTGATTATCTTCCATTTTCCATCTATCCAAGTCTCAAAAGGATACTGCAACCCAAGAAAAGTTGTCCGCATCACTGTAATGCCAGCACCGCCAGAACCGGAAACTAAATAACTTAAATGGATCTTTTCTGGTTTATCAAATTGTTCAACACCTTGACGCACCATGCTGTTAGAAATACCAGGAAAAATACCAGTATTAATAATTGCTGTTACACCAGCAGCAGCAGCCTGTTCACTAAAATTGAGAGCTTTGCTGGTATAAGAACGATGGTCACTGACATCTACATAGTTAACGCCCTGAGCAATACAGGTTTCGAGAACATTAGTATCTCGATAGTGAAATGGCCCAGCACAATGGATGACTAAGTTAGAGTTTGCGATCGCATCTCGCAACTTGTCAACTTCTGCCAAGTCCAACACCAAAAACTGCACTTGTCCTCCCGAAGACAAGCTAACAGCCTTCCCAAACTCCGCAGAACGTCCAGTAATGGTAATTTGAGCCTGCGTATGGGTAGCGAGATCCTGAGCAACACTGCTACCAATCCGCCCTCGTCCACCTAGAATTAAAACGCTGTCTGTCATTACTCCAGATTCGCAACACTAACCTTATTTCATCAGTTTTGTGTCCTGTTTGCCATCGGTTATAAGTATGACTTGCCTTTACAATCAAGGCAGAGTTTTCGATTACAGTTAAATTGCTCCCCGTACTAACCTGTATTCATTGTTGATCTGCTAATATGCCAATAATGTCATCAGCGTACTGCAAAGGAACAGCACGTATGGAGCAGACGGGCCCAAATTTCTATGATGATGAGGCGGTTTTTGCAACCTATATGCGCCGTCGTCAACGTATAGATACACCGAACGATACGCTTGAAAAGCCAGTGATGATGGATCTGATTCGACCCATTACTGGTAAACATATCCTCGATTTGGGGTGTGGCGATGCGGCAATTGGGCGAGAACTCCTCGATCGCGGCGCTGCGAGCTACACTGGTATCGAAGGCTCACACAAGATGGCTGCCGTCGCAACCAAAACACTTGCTGATACGGATGGTCAGATCATTGAGCAGACAATTGAGAACTGGATGTATCCACAGGCAGCATTTGATCTAGTTATTGCGCGACTCTCCCTGCATTATGTCGCTGATTTAGTACCAATTTGCACCCAGATATTCCACACACTCACACCTGTGGGACTCTTTGTTTTTTCTGTCGAGCATCCTGTAATCACTTCTTCTGAGGCTGGATGGACTTCTGGCACGCTCCGCCAAGATTGGATTGTCGATAACTATTTTACGACTGGACTGCGAGTTACGAATTGGCTTGGCGGCACGGTGCAAAAGTATCACCGCACGGTGGAAAACTATTTTCATCTCCTCAATGCAGCTGGATTTATCATTGAGGATTTGCGTGAAGCGTGTCCGCAACGCGAACACTTTCAAGACGTGCAAATCTATGAGCGACGAAAGCGTATTCCTCTGTTTTTGATATTCGCAGCACGCAAGCCTCGATAGCACAAGCGCATCTAATTTTTAAGCCTCAATTTGCCTAACTACCGTCAGCGCCGAATAACTCACCCCAGCAGTACCTTCGCCAGGATGGGTGGAATCACCAACTAACCACAAATTCTGGATGGGTGTACGATTGGCAAACCCAAAGGGACCAAAGGTAGGAATCCTTTGACCAATACCGCCAACTATACCGCGATCGCGGGCTGTGAAATGGGCAAAGGTGCGGGGTGTTGCGGCTTCTTGATGAATAATCGTTTCTGGTTTGAGATAGAAGTATTGGGCAAGACGAGCGATCGCTTCTTGGGTAAACTTTTCTTTTAGTCCTTCATAATCTTCAGTCTGCCACCACTGTGCAGGATCGACAAATGAAGAGGCAATAATTGTCGCTTTCCCCTCTGGTGCGCGGCCATCTCCAGGATGACTGACGGAAACAAACAGGGAATTATTCTCGCCAATGGGGCCATTGACATCATACAGAAATTGCAGGTGGGGAGAGCATTCAGGCGGAATCGCACTGGCATCTACACCCAAATACACCACAAAAGCACCCGATGCTTGAGGTAGTTTTTCCACCCTGTTTTTATATCCAGATGGCGCTTGTTCTCCCAATAACTGCACCAAGTTTTGCACGGTGACATTGCTAACTATGTGGTCGGCGGCTTCTGTCCAGACTTCGCCAGTTTTCTGATTTCTAATCACTACAGCAGTAGCTTTGCCGTTTTCTACTTTGATTTGTTCTACAGTGTGGCGCATCAACAATTTGCCGCCATCTCTTTCTAAGGATTGTACCAGGCGATCGCTTAATACTTGCATACTTCCCTGGAGGTGAAACAATCCTTGGGGCAGTTGGGATACACTCAATGCTGTTGCAGCATAAAGTAATGCTGTGTTCTCTGCATCCACCTGGGAGTATAGCTTTAGTTGCAAATCTAAAAAAGTTCTCAGTCGTCGGTCATTTCCCAATCCACATAACCGTAAAGCATCTCCTACCGTAAACAAAGTGAAGGGTACGGTAATTAATGTACTGGGACGCACCGCCTGAGTTAGCTGCCACAAATCCCATAAATTACGCGGTGGTAGTACCGGGTCGCGTCCTTGAAATTCCCAACTGGCATCAAACAAAGTTGCCATCAACTGCCAGAACGGTTCGCTACCGGGAAACTGTTTTTGTCGTTCCTCTTGCCACTTCTCTTGGTCGCGCCAGACATTAATCGGTGTGCTTTCCCCAGGTAAATAGACCGCACAAGCAGGATCACAAGGCGTTGCTTGTGGCAAATCTATTGACAATTCTGAGAAAATCCGGTGGTGAATTCCCCCTGGTTCCAACCCCGCCACCTGAGTTGCTCCCACATCAAAGGTAAATCCCTGGCGTTTAAATGTTGAAGCACAGCCTCCTGGTACGAGTGCTTGATCCAAAATTAAGACGCTGTAACCTCTATGAGCTAATAATGCTCCAGCAGTCAGTCCACCTATTCCCGCACCAATAACCACGACATGAGAGTTACTTTTGTCAAGAGAAATGCTGGACATTGATTAGTTTATTTAAAATTCTTAACATTTTTAATTATAATTTTACCTTCTCTGCGCCATCCGTGCCCATGCAAATATTTCCAGTATCGGTGCGAGCAGATTCTAACTTTTTGTAAAGATTGCATAGGAAAGTACGTAAAGTTATCTGCTTGATACTGATAAATAATAAAGGTTTCATTTAAGGATGAAATTATATGTCAGTATCAGCTTCTTTAGACCTGTCTAAAACTTTCTTCCTCAACAGCTTACTAGGAGCTAATCAGACAATTTATTTAGATTTCGACGGCAATATCACCTTTGGTACTTCCTGGAACACAAGTGAACGTCCGGCTAACATTATCACCCCTGCCTTCGACTTCGATGGCAATACAGCATCCTTTAGCTCGGCTGAACTTGAAACAATTCAGTATATCTGGCAGCGTGTCGCTGAGGATTTCAGCCCATTTAATGTTAATGTCACAACGCAGGCTCCAGCAGATATTAACGATCTGATTAAAAGTGGGAGTGATGATACTCGCTGGGGGGTGCGTGTTGCGATCGGCGGTAGCACTTACGATTGGTATGGTGAAGAAGCCGGAGGGGTCGCCTATGTTGGTTCTTTCAACTGGAATAGTGATACTCCTGCCTTTGTTTTTGCTAAAGATACGATAGGTAATGAGAAGTATACGGCTTATCTTATCTCTCATGAAGTAGGTCATACGCTGGGACTCGAGCATGATGGACGAATAACCCCCGCTGAAGAATACTACCAAGGACATGGTAGTGGAGAGACTGGCTGGGCATCGCTCATGGGATCGGGGTATTACCAGGAGCTACTCCAGTGGAGTAAAGGCGAGTATGCTTCTGCTAACAATACTGAGGATGATTTGCAAATTATTATCACTAAAAATGGGTTCACCTACCGAGCCGATGATTCTGGTGATACAATTGCGACAGCAAAGCCACTAAACATTTCTAGTACGTCTATCAGTGGTAGTGGCATTATTGAGCGCAATACAGATGTAGATTTTTATAGTTTTGTCACAGGTACTGGTCTGATTAGCTTGATAGTGAATCCTTTTAGTCGAGGGCCAAACTTAGACATTTTGGCAGAGCTATACAATTCTGCTGGTACCTTAATTGCATCGTCCAATTCAACAGATTTACTATCTGCAAGTATTGAAACAAATGTCGCTGCTGGAAATTATTACCTCAAAATTGATGGTATAGGAAAAGAAAATCCTCTTTTAACTGGCTACACGGATTACGGCAGTTTAGGGCAGTACTTTATCAGTGGTAGTGTAAACTTTTTTAATATCCAGCGATGGGCAACTGGGCAAGGCGGGTTCTGGGATACTCAAAAATGGCTAGTCGGCGATTTTAACGCAGATGGGAAAGATGATTTAGTCAACGTCTTCAATGATGGGGGTCTAGCCAGTATCGATACTCACTTATCTAATGGTGAGAGTTTTGGTATCCAGCGATGGGCAACTGGTCAAGGCGGGTTTTGGGATACTCAAAAATGGCTAGTCG
>NZ_JADEXF010000310.1 GCF_015207245.1 Nostoc cf. edaphicum LEGE 07299 | reverse complement strand
CCAATTTGGGGTGTGGTTTGCGGCAAACGGTTTTGGTCGGCTTGGCTCAATTCCAAAAGTCCAACTGTTTTGGATGATGCTGTTTCTTTGGGCTTGTTAGACTCCATGGGCATCAATGGTACGATCATGGCGATCGCACCGTGGATACCAAGGGAAGCAATTGCTGCTATCCCAATTGGCTGGCTTAAGATGTCTGGTATATTTTTCAGCAGGGAGACGTAAGACATAGCTGTTATCGTTCACTCACTCAGTTACAGTTGACTAGCGATTTTATCTTTCCGGCATTGCAATATCTTGCAAGATATGCGTTCTTCATAAGGAAATAATAACTTCCTCTGCTGGCAATCAAAACGCCAAAATTGCCATTTATTCAAGTTTTTAATTAATCAATGACGCTGTATCATATTTTCAAAATTCGAGCTTGCTAAACAGATATTTGAAAAATTACTACTTTTGATTTTTTATTTTTATGATGCACACAATTAAAATTAATATCTGGGAGTTTTATAAAGTTTAAGTAAACGCACAACTTTAAATACATCAAAACATCTGCCGAAGTTGCGTTGTTTTTTTCAACTCTTTTTCAGTCAACTACACTTCTGTAACAGATGACACACGTGTTTACCTGAGACTGGGCCTATTTGAAAATACTACCACATCAGCAGCCCCTCAAACTGTTGCAAACTGTACAATTTTATTGACATTCTAGCCTTAAATTCCACCAAAGCTATTGGTTTTTTCTCTAAGCGGTGAGTCAGGCGATCGCAATTCTAGCTCCTGAATATGACTACTTCTTCGTCACAAAAGTTCAAACCCTCAATTATTGTATCCAAAATTTCAAATGCCGTTACCGACAGTTATTTTGCCTGGATATTTAGAAAGTGCGATCGCTTATCGCCAACTAGAACAATCCCTACAGCAGTTAGATTTTCCCACGGTTACAGTGCCACTGCGACGGCGTGACTGGCTCCCCACTTTAGGAGTAAGACCCGTAACTCTTATTCTGCAACAACTCGATTACACGATCAAGCATATATTACGTGAACATAATGCTACTCAAATTAACTTAATTGGCCACTCAGCCGGAGGTTGGATATCCCGCATTTATATGGGAGAAAAGCCCTATTTAGCACGTGGTGATGTCAAACCATTTCTCTGGCAAGGGCATCCCTTGGTTGCTACTTTCACCACCTTGGGTACACCCCATATTAGCCAAGAACGCTGGACACGTTCCAATCTAGATTTTGTCACCAATAACTACCCAGGAGCTTTTTACAAAAACGTTCGTTACGTTTGTGTGGCTGGCAAAACTATCTTTGGGAAAAGGCGGCCTGGTAGTTGGTTAGCTTATAGTAGTTACCAATTAACCTGTGGTAAGGGTAACACTTGGGGAGATGGGATTACGCCCATTGAAGCTGCTCATTTGCAGGGGGCTGAAAATCTGGTGATTGAAGGTGTCAAGCATTCTCCCAGAAGTCCTGGAATTTGGTATGGCTCACCAGAACCCTTAAAAGCTTGGGTACAGTATTTGATTTAAAAAACTTTATTTTTATATAAGAAAAGTAAAATTTATTAAAATTTTTTAGCTAAAATCGTAATAAGAATAAATACTTAGTTAAGAACAGGAGGGGTGAGCCATGCAAAGCACCCAGTTCGATCAGATTTTGCGAAGAATAGCGACGATATTATCAGTCGTGATTTTGACTCTGTGTTTAATTTATATCTCTACCGGAGTTTTGCTTTCTTTTTACTATGAACCGACAGCAGGCGGAGCTTATAACTCATTGAAGATGATTAATACACAACTGCCATACGGCTGGTTGTTTTGGAGAGCGCATGAAATTGCTGGTAACGGAGTAATTGCGATCGCTCTCATTCAAATTGTGGTGATGTTTTTAGGTCGGCAATTTCGCAAGAGTTGGCTGGCTGCTTGGATTAGTGTGGTTTTGTTAACCCTAAGTGCGATCGGGCTGGATTGGACAGCAATGATTTTAGATTGGACTCAGGAAGGATACTGGCGTTTCAGCATTGAGCTAGGAACCATCGAAGCCATTCCTTTGATTGGTGGGCAACTGCGCGAAATCCTGACTGGTGGTGGAGCCATTAACACAATTACCGTCGAACACCTTTACACAATCCACAGTTATCTAATTTCGGTAACGACGCTAATTCTCGCCATAGTACATTTGTCTGCTTTACTCTGGCAGGAATGGCAAATGTATCAAGAAGCGCCAAAACCAGAAATTGGTAATTCGCCAGGAGCAAAAGGTGAATTTATTCCTTCCCAAGGATAATGAAAAGTTAAGAGTCAAAGGTCAGCCCCTTTGGGCAAGTCAAAAGTCACGCATTCAAAAGTTAAGAACTCTCCCTCGTACTGCTTCGGCTCTCTTTATCCCCCAGGAGTGTCAGTAGTGAAAAGTTGAGATATCTTAGCGAGGGGGACTTCTTCAACTTCCGCTAACTTTTCTAAAGAGAGGCGAGTAGACTGGGTAGCACCAGATAAGCGTTTTAAAAGCTTAGGTCTGGGATCGTGTAACAAGTAGATAATGCGATCGCCAATTTCCCACTTGTATTTTGCTGGCATTACCTGTAAGCGTTCTTTTCGTTCTACAACTAGGGGTATCAACGCCCCAGTTTTAATCATTTCTTGGATACGCTCATTTTGACTAGAAAATTCTGACTCGGTTAGGGTGGTTGTTCCTAACTTGACTCGCCCATCATTCAAATATTCATTCCAAGTTTTAATTGCTAAGTCTGGAATAAAAGCTTGATTAACTTTATTACTAACAGAGGTACTCGCTTGCGGATTACGGGGGAAAACAGCTAAGACACGGGGCGGATTAAATTCCTCAGATGCTCGTTGAGCTAAAACAAAATTCACCTCGCCATTACTAGTCATAGCCAAAAAAGTACCCATAGAGCCAAGGCCTGCCTCTTCCAAAACAGCAGCATCAAGCCCACTGCTAGCGATTACCCGCAGATTTTGCGCCTCGGCTTCCAGAAGACGTTCGGGTTCAGTATCAATCATGACCACGTTTTCTCCCCGTTCTTGAAAGAAGCGAGCAATCAAAAGACTTAAAGGATTACAACCCACAATCACTGCCCCAGTTGCATCTTTGGAGGTGATTTTCAGCCATCTAGCAACCCAGCCAGCTGTTAGCCCTTGGCAGACAACAGTCGTGATAATTGTCAGGAAAACTAAAGCTTTGATGGAATCACCGCCATTAATGCCGCGCTGTGTCAACGAAATTGCAAAAAAAGAAGCGACAGAGGCAGCAACAATTCCTCTAGGTGCAACCCAGCTTAAAAACACTTTTTGTCGCCAGTTTAAGTCACTATTCCAGGTACACAAGAGGATATTAATTGGGCGAACGACAAACATTAGTACCAAAACGGTGAATAAACTACCCCAACCCAAAGCAAACACACTGGCAATGGATAGGTCAGCAGCTAATAAGATAAATAGCACCGAAACGCTGAGAATTGTTAGCTGACCTTTAAAACTTCGTAACAGACGTTCTTCTGGAACTGAGGAGTTAGCAAAGACTGCCCCTGCAACTACTGTTGTCATAACTCCCGATTCACTGCGGATCATTTGCGATAAGGTAAACAGGCTCCAAAGTATCGCTAACACCGCTAAGTTTTTTAGCTCGAATGACAGAAAATCAGCGCGTTTGAAAATCAAGCTCATCAAATAACCGCCAGCACCGCCAATTGCCGCACCAACACCCAGACGTATAAGTAAACCGACGATCGCATTGATCGGGTCAGCATCGCCGTTCAAAATCGTATCGAGGACAACGAAGGCGAGGATAGCCCCTACAGGGTCAATTAAAACCCCTTCTCCTTCCAAAAGTGTTGCCACTTGTCGATCTACATTGATTTGTTTGAGCAATGGGCCAACGACGGTTGGGCCTGTCACCACGACTATGGAAGCATAGAGAAAAGCTATGTTCCAGGGAAATTCACCCAGCCAGTGAGCAGCCATACTCCCGCCAAGCAGGGTGATTAGCGTTCCGAGGGTGACGAGCAATTGTAGGCTGACTGAAACTCTACCTAACTCACGCAGATCCAAGTTAAGTCCGCCTTCAAACAAAATGATTGCCGTTGCTAGAGCGACTATAACTTCCAGTCCAGTGCCTAGCGAATGGGGATGCAATAGCCCTATACCATCGGAGCCAAACAAAATGCCCAACAGCAATAACAAGACGATGCTGGGTACACGAAGGTATGCAGCCAGCACTTGGGCGCTAATGCCTGCAAAGACAGCGATCGCCATCTGTATGGTGATTTCAAAAGATGCTTCCATATTGTAGATTTTGAGCGATTTATTTCAAAATCTCTTGTAAAAAACCGTAGATATTAACTCTACAGGGTACAACATCATACCCTTTGTTCCTTGCTGTATTCAGCGTTTTTTAGATATGTGTATACCCCGAAATTCCCAACGCCCAACGCTGACGCACCCTGCGGCTGACTACAGAAGCATCTACGGATTTTTTTATTTATCTCCATATCTTTGTATCTTCTTCAAGCTTTTGCTTCCACCCAGTTTAGCTGCCACAAACTTTTTTTGGCAAAACCTGTTGACAAAGGCAAGGAAATTGGTTAACTTATAAAAGGTCTGAGTCCGATGCCCCCATCGTCTAGAGGCCTAGGACACCTCCCTTTCACGGAGGTAACGGGGATTCGAATTCCCCTGGGGGTACTTAAAAACAATAAAAAGCAAAAGCTCTTTTATTTGAGATGTAGCAATAAAAACCATCATCCAGGAATACACCTGAATGATGGTTTGTTGTTGTTATACATACGGTTCTTTGCTGGCTAATTCTTCTACACGTTGGTGAATAGCCAAAAGATTTAACCGCAAATCTTTGCTCAGACGATTTTCAATAATTCCCACTGGCATAGTGAGTTTAGGCCAAACTTGAATTGTGTAGGACAGATTTGTTCCTAAAGACTCACCGAAAGCATAAGGCTCTAAGCACCAGCTACCAGAAAAGCCTTTAAAATCTCCCTCTACCATGCGGAAATTAATTGCTTTAGGGAAGCATTCTTCCAAATCTAGAACTACCCGCGCACAAAAGTTGAAATTCAGTAAGCGTTGGGAGCCTACTTGCTCCAGTCGAATTCCACCATCAGGATGCTCGATTAGGCAACTCTTGGCAAGGTTGGGGAGGAAATCTGGTAAGGCTTCATAATTTGTCAGAACTTTCCAGATTTGCTCCACTGGGTGGGGAATTTGGACTTTAGCACTGATTTGCCGCTGTCGCTCTGCTATTTTCTCAATTTGAACTTCTACCTGAGCAAGCAAATCCCCTTCTAAGTTGGTGTCATCAGTGGAAGACTGCAAATCAGGGTTCTCTGTTGTGTTCTGTTTTTTAGTCACTTTC
>NZ_JADEXF010000309.1 GCF_015207245.1 Nostoc cf. edaphicum LEGE 07299 | reverse complement strand
CCCTTAGTACCAATTATATTTAATGTCGATCAAGCCTTAGACAGCGCTCGACTTCCCTTTGTCGATTTAGAGGTAGAATTCTTCTCCAATCCCCGCGCATTCGAGAATTTTGAACTGTTTATCAATGCTACGGAATCGCATGGTGAACTTATTCTGGAATGCCAGTACAACACTAATTTATTTGACGCTGATACTATCCGCCGCCGGATGGCAGAGTTTGAAACTTTGTTATTGGGCATAGTTGCTAACCCTAATCAAATTATTGCTAAATTGCCAATTTTGCCAGCAGTTGAGCAACAGTTATTAGCAACATGGAACAATACTCAAACAGCTTATCCCCAAAATATCTGCATTCATCAGCTGTTTGAAACTCAAGTGGAGAAGACTCCAGATGCGATCGCTGTAGTTTTTGAAGATCAACAAATTAGCTACCGCGAACTGAATCAGCGAGCCAATCAACTAGCCCATTATCTCCAAAGCTTAGGAGTCGGGTCAGAAGTTCTGGTTGGCCTGTGTGTTGAGCGCAGCTTGGAAATGGTTGTAGGAGTTTTAGGCATTCTCAAAGCCGGGGGAGCATACGTACCATTAGATTATGCTTATCCTCAAGAACGTTTAGCTTTCATGCTACAAGATGCTCAGGTGTCAGTGCTACTAACGCAAGAGAAGCTAAAGTCGGGGCTACCCAACCATCAAGCAGAGATTGTTTGCCTTGATAGCAACTGGCAATCCATAGATTATGGGTTAGATGACCCAACACATAACGTCACTTCCAATAACTTAGCCTACGTCATCTATACATCTGGCTCGACAGATCAACCGAAAGGCGTTCAAATTCAACATCAGAGTGCTGTTAATCTTTTAAGTGCGATCGCTAAAGAACCCGGTTTAACTGCTGAGGATACTCTCCTCTCTGTTACTAGCCTATCCTTTGATATTGCCGTTTCAGAAATTTTTCTACCCCTGTCTGTAGGTGCAAAGTTGGTGTTGGTGAGCCGTGAAGTTGCGGCTGAAAGCACACAACTGTTAAAAGCGCTAACCACCTCCGGGGCAACCTTTATGCAACCGACACCAGTTACTTGGCGGCTATTACTGGCAGCCGGATGGCAAGGTAGTCCTCAACTGAAGATGATTTCCACAGGTGAAGCCTTACCTAGAGACCTCGCAAATCAATTATTACCGAAGGGAGCTTGTCTGTGGAACCTCTACGGGCCTACAGAAACAACGATTTGGTCAACAGGCTACAAGGTGACAACGGCAAATAAACCAATAGGCATTGGTTGCCCTCTAGCTAATACGCAAATCTACATTTTAGACTCCCATTTACAACCCGTTCCCGTTGGTATATCAGGTGAGTTGTATATTGGTGGCGAAGGACTAGCAAGGGGATATCTAAATCGTCCCGAACTGACTGCTGAAAGATTTATTTCTAACCCCTTCAGCCCAAACCCGAAATCGCGCTTATACAAAACTGGAGATTTAGCTCGCTATTTACCAGATGGACATATTGAATACTTGGGTCGTATCGACTATCAGGTAAAATTGCGTGGTTTCCGCATAGAATTGGGTGAAATTGAAACCGCACTCCTGCAACATCCAGGAGTAAAAGAAGCTGTTGTAATTGTTCGAGAAGACATTCCTAATGAGACTAGTTTAGTCGGTTATATTGTTGCCGAAACTGGTCAAGATAACTTGGAAGTGATTTCGCAATTGCGTCGATTCTTGAAACAACAGCTTCCTGACTTTATGGTGCCAACAATCTTTATGGCACTAGAAGCTATGCCGTTAACCCCCAATGGCAAAGTCGATCGCAAGGCATTGCCAAAGCCTGATGCTTCCCGCCCAGAACTGGAGGCAAATTATGTAGCGCCTCGCACTCCCATTGAACAGCAGATTGCAGATATATGGGCGCAGGTTCTTAATGTCAAACAGGTTGGGATTAACGACAACTTTTTTGAATTGGGTGGATATTCTCTACTAGGAATTCAAGTGATTTCTCGAATGCGCCAAGCGT
Organism: Nostoc cf. edaphicum LEGE 07299; assembly: GCF_015207245.1. Lineage (GTDB taxonomy): Bacteria > Cyanobacteriota > Cyanobacteriia > Cyanobacteriales > Nostocaceae > Nostoc > Nostoc edaphicum_B. The sequence continues at coordinate 3,420 of NZ_JADEXF010000309.1, read as the reverse complement.
TGCAAGCAGAAATTCTGATGTCCAATTTATTTGAATTACCAACGGTAGCAGATTTGGCTGAACGAGTGGAGACTCTGCGGTGGGCAACCCAAGGTGTTCAGGCTGCTGAGAGTGAAACAGCTGATGATTACGAGGAAGGCGAGCTATGAAAACATTAGATGAACTACTATCTGAGCTACGTCAACGCGATGTCAAACTTTGGCTAGAGGGCGAACGCTTACGCTATCGGGCCGCAAAAGATAGTCTCACACCAGAATTGCTAACCGAGTTAAAAACTCAAAAAGCCGAAATCATCAACTTTCTCCGACAAATTAACACAGCCGCCAGTTCACAGATTCCCCCAATTGTCGCTTGTGAACGGAATGGCAACTTGCCCCTTTCCTTTGGTCAGCAACGGATATGGTTCCTCCATCAGTTTGAACCTGATAGTTCCTCAAATAATATGCCAGTTGTGGTGCGTTTTACGGGGAATCTAAATGTTGCTGTCTTAGAGGAAAGTTTAAAAGAAGTCGTCCGTCGCCATGAAGTTCTGCGGACAACTTTTCCAGCAGTGAATGGAAAACCCACTCAAGTCATCGCCACCGATGTTTCCTTGACACTGCCAATAATTGACTTGCGGCAAGTACCAGATGAACAACGAGAAGCGGAAGCTCATCTACTGGCAACTAAAGAAGCTCATCAACCCTTTGATTTAGGCAATGGGCCAATTTTGCGGGTGTTACTGCTGCGATTAAGCGATCGCGAACATCTGCTAATTTGGAATATGCACTGCATAGTTTGTGATGGTGCTTCATCCGATCTGTTCTATCAAGACCTGATTACCATCTATAAAGCATTATCAGCAGGTCAGGTTTCTCCTTTAACTCCCTTACCAGTGCAGTATGCTGATTTTACCAATTGGCAATATCAATGGCTCCAAGGAGAGGTTTTAGAGTCACAGGTAAACTACTGGAAGCAAAAGCTAGAAGGCAATTTACCCATCATTGAGTTACCTTACGATCGCCCCCGTCCTCAAGGAGTGCAAACCTATCGAGGCGATCGCGCGGCCCTGCTGCTATCAAAGGCGCTGAACCATGCCCTGACAGAGACGAGTCAAAAATGGGGTGTCACCCTGTTCATGACTCTACTGGCAGCATTCGAGCTATTGCTCTACCGTTATTCTGGACAAGAAGACTTACTAATTAACTTTGCAAGTGCAGGTCGAGGACAAGTTGAAACCGAGGGGCTGATTGGATTTTTTTCTAATACTCTTGTACTGCGGAGTAACTTTGCAGGCAACCCAACTTTCCGAGAATTATTAGACCGAGTGCGTAAGGATTGCTTAGAGGCTTATACTCATCAAGACCTACCCTTTGAAAAGCTAATTGAAGAACTTAGACCAGAACAGCGGAGTCGTAATAGCTCACCTCTGTTCCAGATAAAATTTTCCCTCAATCCTCCTTGGTCGAATGGTCGTGGCATGGCATCAGTGCAACTACCTGATTTGACTATCACTTCTCTATTTGGCTACATCTATCATGGCAAAACCAAATACGATCTGACATTGGTCTTGCGGGAACAAGATAATGGTCTGGGTATGGTATTTGATTACAATGCCGAGATGTTTGATGCCAGTACGATAGAGCGGATGTTGGGACACTTCAAAACTTTACTCGAAGGTATTGTTGCTAATCCCGATCGCCCGATTGCTGAATTACCCCTGTTGACAGCGCCTGAACAACATCAATTGTTAGTTGAGTGGAATAACAAACAAGCTGATTATCCCCAGGATACTTGTATCCATCACTGGTTTGAAACTCAAGCTAAAAGAACTCCAAATAATATTGCAGTAAGTTTTAAAAATCAGCAATTAACTTATCAGGAACTTAACCAACGGGCAAATCAACTAGCCTACTATTTGCAAACTTTAGGGGTAGAATCGGGGGTACTCATCGGTCTTTATCTAGAGCCTTCCCTGGAAATGATTGTGGGGCTGTTGGGTATTTTGAAAGTCGGTGGAACTTACGTACCGATCGCTCCGACATCTGGGCAAGATGGTCTGGCTGTCATTTTAGAAGATGCCCAAATATCTTTGGTGTTAACCCAAAGCTCATTAGTTGAGAAGCTCTCTGAGCATCAAGTACAAGCTATCTGTTTGGATAGTGATTGGGAAGTTATTGCCGTACACATGACTGAAAATCCAGAAAGTTATGGCACAGATCGGACTCTCGCCTGTGTAATGTATGTGTCCGGCTCCAATGGAAAACCCAACGGTATAGCTATTACCCACCATAATCTTGTCAGCCACAGCTTGGCAATTAGCGAAACTTGGGAGTTGACCCAGAGCGATCGCCTACTACTCATACTTAGTATCAGCTGCGACGCGTTCATTGAATCACTTTTCCCCAGTTGGATTACTGGTGCTACCACAGTTCTCCAGTCTCAAGAGCTACAAAACTCGACGAAGCAGTTTTTCCCATTTATTGCTCAACAACAAATTACTGTTGTTAATCTAGCCACGTCTTTTTGGTATGAGTTAATCAAGGAGCTATCTGTGTCTCCCCAGAGCTTACCAGCCAGTTTGCGCTTAGTCATGGTTGGTGGCGAAAAAGTTTCACGGCAAGCTTATCTAACTTGGGTAGAAAAAGTTGGCAAGCAAGTACGCTGGCTGAATGCTTATGGATCGCTAGAAACAACTTTAACTGCCACGGTTTACGAGCCAGAGACTGTAACTGAAGCCAGTAACACTCGATCAGAAATTCCTATAGGAAAAGCGATCGCTAATACTCAAATCTACATCCTCGATCGGCGATCGCAACTCCTCCCTATTGGTGTAACTAGTGAAATTTACATCAGCGGTATCGGTGTTACCCAAGGCTACTTTAAGCGTCCCGAATTAACATCTGAGAAGTTTATCCCCAATCCCTTTAGCAGCGAATCTGGAGCATACCTTTACAGAACTGGTGACTTAGGACGCTACTTAAGTGACGGCAATATTGAATTTTTAGGCCGCTTAGACAATCAGGTAAAAATTCGCGGCTTTCGCATTGAGTTGGCTGAAATTGAAACAATTTTAGGTCAATATCCAGGCGTGCAAAAAACTGTGGTAATTGTCAAAAAAGATGTTCTTGGGGATAAAAGTTTAGTTGCTTATGTTGTCCCCAAACAAGGGGAGACTTTTGGAAGTGACCAACTGCTAAGTTTTCTTCAGCAAAAGTTACCTGAACATTTGTTGCCTTCTGCCTTTTTCATAGTCGATTCTTTGCCATTAAATGCTAATGGCGAAGTCGATCGCCAAGCCTTATCTGCGCTGAATCCAACTAATTCTAAAATAGAAAAAATATTTGCCACAGCAGAAGATCCATTACAACTTCAGTTAACTAAAATCTGGGAAAACCTTTTAGGTATTCATCCCATTGGCATAAAAGACAACTTTTTTGA
>NZ_JADEXF010000308.1 GCF_015207245.1 Nostoc cf. edaphicum LEGE 07299 | reverse complement strand
GTGGACGAGTATCAAGTGGAGAACTTCTTCAGCTAGTCATTGCTCACGAACAATTTGCTTGGCTACATCGCATTTCTGAGATGGTTGTGCAAGTTGATGAAATGCTCCAAGCAGATGAACCGATATTGCTGGACGATTTCCAAAAATTGATTGCTGATGTCCGTACACTCATTGTACCGTTAGAGACGGGTAATACCTTCGAGAGAAAGTATTACAACGCTCTCCAGCGCGAACCTGGAGCTGTGTTGGCACACGCGGAGATATCCAGATTTCTCACGTCTAAGGTTTGATTGCTAATTTACCCAAACAGTGCTGAGTACAAAATTAAGAATCGTACTCAGCACTTCAGCACTTATCAACCAACTGCCACCAAAGGCTGAGGTATTTCAGCTTTATGCCATACCGATTCTCCTGTCAGCAGTTCTACAACATCCATCCCATTCCCAATCACACCTAGTAGACTTGGATATCCAGCACTTGCTCCGACGAAAAACAGGTTAGATAACTCTGTCGTATAATGACTAACGATCCATTTGCAGCCGTTATCGGACAACAGCAAGCTATAGAATTACTCACTCAGGCTGTCAGACAAAACCGGGTTCCTCCAGCCTATTTATTTGTGGGGCCAGATGGTGTAGGCAGGAGTTTAGCAGCCAGATGCTTTGTGGAATTGCTATTTTCTAATGGGATGGGAGTCACTGCGTCTTTACAAAACCGTTTGCGTCAAGGCAACCATCCAGCTTTATTGTGGGTGCAACCAACGTACCAATACCAGGGACAACGATTAACAGCAGCAGAAGCAGCCGAAAAAGGACTGAAGCGTAAAGCCCCTCCTGTAATTCGATTAGAGCAAATTCGGGAAATTACCGAGTTTTTAGGTCGTCCGCCCTTGGAAGCGCCGAGAAATGTGGTAGTGCTGGAAGAAGCGCAAACAATGGCAGAAGCCGCAGCGAATGCTTTACTTAAAACTTTGGAAGAACCAGGACAGGCGACATTAATTTTAATTGCACCTACACCTGAATCTGTGTTGCCGACTTTGGTATCACGCTGTCAACGCATTCCTTTTTATCGCTTAGATGCACACTCTTTAGCTGTTATACTCACACAAACAGGTCATCAGGAAATTTTGTCAAACCAGGCAGTATTGAGCATAGCAGCTGGTAGTGCGGGAAGTGCGATCGCATCTTATGAGCAATTACAAGCTATTCCCGATGAGTTACTCGAAGACTTGAAAAAAGCGCCTAAATCTTACCGTAACGCCTTAGAGTTAGCCAAAAAAATTGATAAGGATTTAGATACAGAAGCACAACTGTGGTTAGTTGATTATCTTCAGCAATTTTACTGGCAGCAGTGGCATCAACCTAGTATCATTAACCAGCTAGAACAATCTCGAAAACACTTACTTTCTTACGCTCAACCGCTGCTAGTTTGGGAATGTCTGCTTTTATCTGTGTATCAAAAATCAAATTCTATTTCTCCTACTCATCGCTGAGTGAGATTGTATTTCTATAGTTCCTCATCAAAGCCTCAGTACAATATTTAATTAATTCGTAGCAAAATAAATTAAGCAAAACTCTGCGTTCCTACCCTGCGGGAAGGCGAAGCGCCTATGCGTTTACTTTGCGTCCCTCTGCGTTTCAAAATATTACAATGTCTTGTTCATCCTCTATCGTCAAGTTCATAGCGAGTGAAGGTATTGTAATAAAAGCGATTCCTGGATAAAACAAAAAGTTTATATGACCTCAGTTTCTCCTCACAAAAAAGCCAGAGCCTTAAAATCTACCAGCCGCCGCCCTGCGAAAGAACTCTGTAGCGAGTGCGGGCTATGCGATACATATTATATTCACTATGTCAAGGAAGCTTGCGCTTTTATTAATCAGCAAATAGGCGAACTTGAAGAAGAAACACACACGCGATCGCGCCATCTCGAAAACCCCGATGAACTCTACTTTGGTGTTCATCAAGACATGATAGCGGCGAAGAAACAGCAGCCCATCGAAGGCGCACAATGGACAGGTATTGTGAGCAGCATTGCCATTGAAATGCTTAATCGCGGCTTAGTTGAAGGTGTAGTCTGCGTGCAAAACACCAAAGAAGACCGCTTTCAACCCATGCCAGTCATCGCCCGTACCCCAGAAGAAATACTAGCAGCACGAGTAAATAAACCAACACTTTCTCCGAACCTTTCCATATTAGAACAGGTGGAAAAATCGGGAATGAAGCGGCTGTTGGTAATTGGTGTTGGTTGCCAAATCCAGGCATTACGAGCCGTAGAAAAACAACTTGGTTTAGAAAAGCTGTATGTTTTAGGTACGCCCTGCGTAGATAATGTTAACCGCGCCGGATTGCAAAAATTCTTAGAAACCACCAGCAGATCGCCTGATACAGTTGTGCATTACGAATTCATGCAAGACTTCCGAGTTCACTTCAAACATGAAGATGGCTCATCAGAAACCGTGCCTTTCTTTGGCTTGAAGACCAACAAACTCAAAGATGTCTTTGCCCCATCCTGTATGAGTTGCTTTGATTACGTCAACTCCCTAGCCGACTTAGTTGTTGGTTACATGGGCGCACCCTTTGGCTGGCAATGGATTGTAGTTAGAAATGACACTGGTAAGGAAATGCTAGATTTAGTGAAAGACCAGTTAGATACCCAACCAGTAACGTCTAAAGGCAACCGGAAAGAAGCCGTCCAACAAAGTATTCCCGCTTACGATAAAGGCGTTACCCTGCCGATGTGGGCAGCAAAACTGATGGGTGTGGTAATCGAAAAAATCGGCCCCAAAGGTCTAGAGTATGCGCGATTTTCCATTGATTCTCACTTTACTCGGAATTATTTGTATGTGAAGCGCAATCATCCAGAGAAATTAGAGGCGCACGTTCCAGAGTTTGCCAAACGTATTGTTGGGCAATATAAATTACCAGAATAGAAGAGAGACTGGGGCATTGGGCATTGGGCATGGAGAAGAGACAAGGTAGACAAGGAAGAGGGGGGAGATAAGGCAATACAGTTCAGTTAAGCATTTTTTCCTTCTCTCTGGGTTCTCTGCGCCTCTGTGGTTCGTTAAAAAATTGATTTCACATAGGGTTTTAGCCTTAACTGAACCGTATTGGCGTCAAAATGATATCCCCGACTTCTTAAAATAAATCGGGGATATAGTCTACTCTTTGACGATTATTTTGTCCGATCGCTGTTACTTTCGTTTTGTTGGAATCCCCCAAATCTTGATTTTTTGATCGAATCCACCACTGGCAAGAATTTTACCATTTGGACTAAAAGCGATCGCGCTTACCCAGTCTGTATGTCCACTAAGTGTATTTATTAACTCGCCTGTAGTTAAATCCCACAATTTAATTCCATCTCTCCCGGCACTAGCAAGGGTTTGTCCATCGGGATTAAGGGCGATCGCATTTACCCAGTTATTATGTCCTGTAAGGGTGCGGACTAATTCTCCAGTATTAATATTCCACAATTTTATGGTGCGATCGTGGCTAGCACTAACTAATGTTTGTCCATCTGGTGTAAAGATCACATCGCTAACTGCACTAGAATGAGCTGCCAATTCACTGATTAATTTACCCGTACTCAAATTCCACAGCTTGATTACACCCTTATTATCACCACTAGCCAAAGTCTGTCCATCAGGACTAATAGCTAAGGTATAAATCAAATTATCAAAGCGCACTATAGTCCCTAGAGGACGCTGCTGTAGCAAATCCCACATACGAATCCCATCTAAAGCTCCACTGACGAGAACTTTACTATCAGGAGACACCGCTAAAGATAAGACGTTACTGGTATGTCCGACAAAAGAGCGGCTAAATTTGAAATTTTTTAGGCTCCAGAGGTTAATCGTATCGTCATCACTACAGCTAACGAGGGTTTGCCCATCTGGTGAAATCACTAAAGATTCTACGGCTGCTTTGTGTGCTTTGTTAATAGTCGCCAACTTTTTGCCCTTTACTAAATTCCACAGGCGAATTACACCCTCATTTTCTGCACCTCCACTCACAAGCATTCTGCTATCTGGACTGAAAGCGAGGGATTTAACGGTTCCGTTATGTCCTTTGAGTGTGTAAAGTAGTTGAGCATTAGCAAAGTTGGTATTAGCTGGGAAGTTTGGCGTTACTTCTTCAATGGCAGCATGAGCTTGATGAATATAAAACCCTTGCCAGGTATTCACTGGAAGGGCAACAGCTGCCATAAATGCCAGGATAATATACGGCCGCAGAAAATTACCGCCACCTCTTCCCTCACTACTCACTCTTTTTCCTCACTTTTATAGATACAGTTAAACCCAATAAATTTTGCAGAGTTATTTAAGTCATAACTCTGCACATCCTAAAGAGGTGGTTTTTTCTTAGAAACGCTTAACATTGGTAAAGGCGCACTAGAAGAACGAGAGGGCAAATAATGTTGCACTACAGGCTCCTCTGGTAAAGGACGACGCTGCTGAAAACGCCACAACTTAAAGCCTAGCGCTATCCCTGCCGTTCCCAAACCAAAAGCAAACAACGACCAGCTATCATTCAATCCGCCAATCAGGGCATCCATAACGCCCATCGTCATCAGTACACTGATTAGTGGCTCTTTTCGGTAGGTTGACTTCAAAAAACGAGGTAATACAGCATTCATCACAGCTTGGTTGGTTCCAGTTCACCTTTTGTGTATATTTACCAAGAATACCTCACCCATAATTTGCCTTTCTCATTCAAGGCAGACACTAAGTTATGATTTTTTTAGTAGGGGGAGGAAATTTACTCATTAATCGCCTTGCACATATTAGTTGCAAGTCTATGATATTTCAATCGCTAATAGGTATTTCGATTCCTCTCTTGCTTACATTCTAGGGCAGTTATTTATGAATAAGTATAATTAATCTATCAAGGGCGAAGTACTCCGCTATCAATTATTGAAGTCAAAACCAACTGGTTGTTCCAGCTGGTTGAAACTCTTTTAATTCCTAGCTTACAACTTCAAGATTGTGCTTGTTGATGGCACTACTTCAGACCCAGCCATGATAGCACCCCTTGATTGGTGACATATTCAATCACCAGCATCAAACCAAAGCCAATCATTGCAGCTCGGCCATTCAAGCGTTCGGCATATTCGTTAAAGCCAAATTTAGGCTCTTCTAGTTTAGGTGTAATTGTTGGTTGTGTTTGTGTCATCTTTTAAGAAACCTTATTTTTGGCAAACGGGACTTGATATGAGACTTCTGGTAGAAGTCGTGAAAAGTGGGGATAAACGGTAAAAGTTTAAGGAATAAACTCGTTTTTTTACCGTACACTTAGTAGCTTATGAGCTTGATTGCAGTGCTGGAATGCCAAAATGACTTGATAAATTCAGCAACAGCTTCCTAGTAGGGAGCTATACAATAGCTCTTTTAATAAATTGTTACTATTCTTTATATATTGTATAAATACTGGGGCA
>NZ_JADEXF010000307.1 GCF_015207245.1 Nostoc cf. edaphicum LEGE 07299 | reverse complement strand
GTGGAATAATAACTGACTTGTTGCTCTTCTATAAAAACTGGTTCTGGTATCGGAAAATTCATTTCCATTACAGGTACAGAAAAGTCTTGGCGGCGGCTTTTTTCGGCTGGTTGTTTGGACACAACAGATGGACGCGAACGAGAAACCGGCTGAGGTGAACGCGCTTGTGTTACTGGCTGTTTGGCGGCGCTTTTAACGTCGCCATAAGCTTGATTAGCTTGGGGATAATTAGCTGTAGCATGGGAATCCACAAAATTTTGCAAACGAGAAAAAGACTCAACGACTTTGGTAATTTCTTGGCGTAATAGTTGATTTTCTTGCGTTAGTTGCTGATTTTGGGTGGTGAGTGCGTTTAGCTTCGCCTGTGCTGCTTGCAACTCTATTGACAATTCCCTGTATACAGATAGTGGTACAGAGGGAGGGTAGGCTTGAGTAGTCGGTGTTGGCGAATTCCTGTGAACAGAACCTATGGTTGTTCGCATCGGGGGCTTGGTATTAAAAATCAAAGTAATTAGATCGTACAGAGATGCTAACAGAGATAGTCACCCCTGAAACTATGCCCAAGAATAATAGAAAAATACCGAAAGGGCAAAGATTTTTTATTTGGGCATTGGGGATGAGGTACTGAGAAAACTTTTCTCTAGTCCCCATCCCCAATGCTCAGTCTCCAATCCTTAATCCCTAATCTCTAGTCCCTAGTCCCCACAACGGGAAGAAGTGTCCCACAGGGCCTTGTCCTTCGCCAATATCTAGGGCGTAAGTGAGTGCGGTAGTTACATATTCCTTTGCCTGTTGTACTGCCTGCCACAAATCTTTTCCTTTAGCTAGATTAGCAGCGATCGCAGCCGATAGCGTACAACCAGTACCGTGGGTATTTTTTGTTTCTACTTGCTGGCAAGTCAAAACTTCCAACTTGTCCCCATCAAACCAGATATCAACGCCACGCAAATCTCCCTGCATACCTCCACCTTTGACTAAAACAACCTTTGTCTTTAAAGTCTTGTAAATAATTTCAGCAGCAGCTTGCATATCTTCTAAAGAATTAATTTGTAAACCGCTCAAAATCTGGGCTTCATAGCGATTGGGCGTGATCATAACTGCTTTGGGAATCAAGGCATGGCATAAAGTCTTTACAGCATCATCATCAATCAATTGTGCTCCTGTGCGTGACACCATTACTGGATCAACTACTAGATTATTGATTTGTAAAGCTTCCACTTGCTGGGCAACAGCAAAGATTATTTCCTGATTGAGCAACATTCCGGTTTTGGCAGCTTGTACGCCAATATCTTCAACTACTGCTTGAATTTGCGCCACAACAGCCTCTGTTGGCATAGCATCGACTCTCTTCACTCCTAGAGTGTTTTGTGCCGTGACGCAGGTTATAGCACTAGTACCGTGGACACAGTGAAAAGCAAAGGTACGTAAATCAGCTTGAATTCCTGCACCGCCACCGCTATCTGAACCAGCAATGGTTAAAGCAACAGGTATTCTGGAGTTTATTTCAGTGTTCATATTATGAAGATTAAGTAAGTTGGTGTCATCAAACCAAACTATCTCAAAGATTGATGAACTAGGCTAAAATCCTCTTTGCTTCCTGCGCGATCGCAACCACAACCTGACTTGAGAGTTCTGAATTATTTAGAGAAACTTTATCAAATCCTTGCACAAAGCGCTTTTTATTCTCATATCACTCTGGAAATTCATAGAACTCTACCAGACATATCCATATTTTTTTGAGTTTTGTTGTAAAAAAAATTACTAGATTACGGGGTTTTACTGATATCAAGTTCTATTTGTAAAGGTTAGTTTTAATTAAGTTCACAACGCTCAGTTACACCGCTTAAAACAGGTTCAACTAAGTTGTTACATTAGTCCCCTTAAGTTAAAGGGTCAACCTAACTAAAGTTTCAACCAATTTAACTTCGATCGCTTTAACTTTAAGTCCCCAGTTATCAGCTAAGGGTGAATTTTACCATGCAGATTTGGCAACCTCCTGACCTAAAACAACGGATAAAGTTCAGAGGAATTACTATGCCAAATACGATCATTTTATTGAAAAAATAGATGCTAAAGCTGGTTTACAAAGAGCAGCAATGTCTACGATGAACTACGTCTACGCAGCTGCTAAAGATAAAGTCTGGAGTAGAAGTATCTACGCGCTTATCGTCCAATTAATCTCAACAAAACTCTGACGATTGACGGTATCGATATTCCTGATTTAACCATCAACGGTTGACAGGAGAAAAGTTTCCATGTTTACAACAGCGTTTCTACAATCGACGTGATTTTAAGTCGCGATCGGATAACTGTGACTGTCCTTAACAGTGCAGATAGATGACTGATTCAAATAACTACTTAGCAACTGAAGAAAGTTGCTGAGATTGTACTACCAATTTCCCTTACACATATTCGGAGTAAACAGATGGCTGGCAAAATATACTACGTTTCTGCAACAGGCAGTGATAAAAATAATGGCTTAAACGAAGAATCTGCATTTCTCAGCTTTGGTAGAGCTGTGTATGAGATGAAAGCAGGCGACACGCTCTTCGTGATGAATGGAAATTATCAAATGAAAGGGGTTACGGTTTTTAACTTGAATGGCTCACCAGATAACTGGACAACAATAAAAGCTTATCCAGGGGCTAAACCTACGATAACAACGACGGGAAGTGGCATTAATATATTGAGTTCATCTTACGTGCGGATTGAAGGACTTGATATAAAAGGCAATCGGGAAAACATCACTCTCGAATATGCCTTACAAGAGAAGGATAACCTTAATAACCCCTTGACTAATAGTAATGGTATTGCTGTTAATGCATGGAAAAACGCTAATGGTGTAGGTGGTACTAATCCCCATCATATTGTCATCACTGGTAACACAATCCGTAACTTTCCAGGTGGAGGCATAGCAGTCAGTAATTCAGACTATATAACTGTTGAGAAAAACATTGTGTCTGGAAACGCTTGGTATTCGCCTTACGGCAATCAGGGAATAACCTCTCTCCGAAGTTTTAATTTTGATAACAATACCACTGACTACAGAATGATTTTTCGAGACAACATTGTCTACGATAACCAAAGTTTAGTTCCGTGGAAAGAAGGAGGCACTGACAAAATCACTGAGGGACATGGAATTATGCTTGATACTACCAACGTCAGCAAAGATAATGTGGCCTATACAGGTAAGGCATTAATTGCAAATAACATCACTTACAACAATGGAGGTGCAGGCATTAATGTTTTCGAAGCTACCAATGTTGATGTTATCAATAACACGGCTTACAAGAATGCCCGAGTTATTAAAGATTCTGGAGAGATTGGTGTTACTTACTCGGAAAATGTACGTGTCTACAATAACATTTTGTATGCAAGCGACAACCAAGATGCTAATAGAATTAAGTATGCCACAAATGTCACCTTCGATCGCAATCTTGTTTATAACTCGAACCTATTTCAAGCTTCAGATAATTTAAACGCTACAGGGTTACAGAATCTTTTGGGTCAAGATCCTCTATTTGTTGATGCAGACAAAAGGAATTTTGCACTTAAACCTGAAAGTGTTGCGATCGATGGTGGTTCCAATGCCTTCAATAGCCTCACTAAGAAGACTCCTCAAGATGGTGATGGGAATGGCAGTACAGTGATTGATATTGGTGCATATGAGGCTCCCCGCAGTTCTAGCAAAACCCCAGAAATTCAAGTTCTGAATGGCACAGTTAATATTATTGATGGCAACACCGCTATTAACTTTGGTGAGACCCTTGTTGGTGAAGCCTTGACCAAAACCTTTACCATCAAGAACACCGGTATAGCTGTACTCAACCTGAGTAATCTTAAACTTCCCGACGGATTTAGTTTGGTCGGAACTCTTCCAACGAGTCTGGCTGTCAATGCTTCCACCAATATAGTGGTGGCACTCAACCCCACTACACCCGGCACCTATAGTGGCAGCCTCAGTTTCAACAACAACGATATTAATGAAAGCACCTTTGACTTTGCCATTAATGGCACAGCTTATACTCCGGAAATTCAAGTTCTCAATGGTACTGTTGACATTACAGATGGCAACACCACCGCCATTAACTTTGGTGAAACGACTGTTGGTGACACCTTAACCAAAACCTTTACCATCAAGAACACCGATGCAGGCGTACTCAAGCTGAGTAATCTTAAACTTCCAGACGGATTTAGTTTGGTCGGAACTCTTCCAACGAGCGTGGCTGGTAATGCTTCTACTACCATATCGGTGGCACTCAACCCCACTACGTCCGGCTTCTATAGTGGCAGCTTCAGTTTAAACAACAACGATACTAATGAAAGCCCCTTTAACTTTGCCATTAGTGGCACAGTCAGGCCTGCTCCTGTCCCAGAAATTCAAGTTCTCAATGGCACTAACTCCAATGACACCTTTGTTATCCAACGAGGCGATGGCAATTACAGCATTACCAACTTTGGCGGTGTAGGTATTGGCTCAAACCCTCCGGCTGCGGTGGTTGCCAAGATAGACACCTTGCAATTTATTGGGACTGAATTGACTGCGAGAAATCTGCAATTAACTCAAAATGGCAGCAATTTAGAAGTCACCTTTGGAAATGTGGCTAATACCAAAGTCACTCTGCAAAACTTTAAGTTAGAAAACCTAGACAACTTAGCTGCATCGACAACAAGACCTGCCATCGGCAATATCATATTTAACGGAGAAGCTAGTGTTACCAAAAGCTTTGATGTGATTAATGCCAACTCCACTCAAACGTATATTTCTACAGCAAACACTGTCACTTTCCTCAATGACTTGAACAATAACATCAGCGGTTTTTACACTTCTAATGATGTGATTAATGGTCAAGGGGGTAATGATACCATCAATGGCAGTGGTGGTGACGACCTACTGCGGGGTGGTACTGGCAACGATCTTCTCATTGGTGGACAAGGCAATGATACTCTTGTGGGTGGTGCAGGTGCTGACTCTTTCCTCTACGACACCAATTCCATCTTTAATAGCGCGGTTGTGGGTATTGATACTATCGCTGACTTCAATCGCTCTCAAGGTGATAAGATTATCCTTGATAAGACTACCTTTACTGCTATTACTTCTGTTGTGGGAACGGGTTTTAGTAACGCCAGTGATTTTCAAATCAGCAGTTTAGGGGCACTTAGCAATGCTGTAATTGTCTACGACCGTATGACTGGGCAGTTATTTTACAATCAAAATGGTAGTGCTGCTGGTTTCGGCAGTGGTGGTCAATTTGCACAACTTACTGGTGCGCCCTATATTGCTGCCTCTGACTTCATCATTCAAGCATAGCTAGGTCGGGTCAACTGAGTGGAAGTGCCATCCAAACATGAATAGATTTTTAAGGCAGCTTTCAATTAGATAGACCACACCCATAGGGGCGCAACATCTGGTGAAAAAGAATGTAGAGACGTATCAGTGCTACGTCTCTA